>JBBITV010000409.1:1429-3957 GCA_037440585.1 Chloroflexota bacterium | reverse complement strand
GTTATATTTTGAGAACATGGGGGGTGCCGTAGTTCGCCTGGCTTGGCTGCGCGGAACCGGGATGATAGGGGAGTATTACGACTCCATCATCTCCAAGACCGGTGATCCTGGTGTACCAGTTGTTATGGCGCGACCGGATATTCCGATCAAGTTTGCCTGGGACCTCTATTCACCGCTCGATACTCGACAGACAGGAGTGCCACGGATTTTTGAAGATACCTTCTCAATGCGGTGGTCAGGACGTATCTACATCGACCATTGCCAGTGGAACGTTTTCTATACCACGACTGATGATGGCATGTTCTTGAAGATTTTCCATGACCCCTATGGCGGTGCGGAAGAAGTGTTAATTGATGCGTGGTATGATCAGGCACCGAGTTATTACAGTTTCAACCGATGGTTATGTCCGGGGACTTATCGGCTCGAAGCAAGGTATTCAAGGTATTACGAAAACATGGGTTGGGCAGTGGCCAACATCGGATGGTACCAATGGTAATAATAACTGGCAAGGGAACAAGAAGAGGTCAGCCTTGGGATTCAGTCAGTAGTCACTGGTCATTTCCCAGAGGCGGAGACAAGGGAAATGAAAACATCCTCCAGCGACGGTGAAATCTTCTCATACGAACGTATGCCGATGCCCTGGGCGGAGAGGGCAGCGACGATGCCCGGGTACGCCGCCTGCGCATCCGGCACGGTCACGTGGAGGAGCAGTCCGTAGAGCGCCACTTCCTCAATCCCCGGCAACTGCTCCAGGATCTCCAGCGCCCGCATGGGCGCGTCCACCTCGATCTCCAAGATTTCACCCGGCATGATCTGCTTGATCTCGTCGGGCGTGTTGCAGGCGACCAGCTTCCCCTGGTGGATCAGTGCGATGGTGTTGCAGCGCTCGGCTTCGTCCATGTAGTGGGTGGTCACCAGCACCGTGACACCCTGGGCGGCGAAGCTGTAGATCATATCCCAGAAGTTGCGGCGCGAATTGGGATCCACACCGCTGGTGGGTTCGTCCAGGAACAGGACTGGCGGCTTGTGTACGATGGCGCACCCCAACGCTAATCGCTGGCGCCAGCCCCCCGACAGGTTAGCGGCCAACTCGCCCTCACGTCCGGCCAGGCCAGCCATCTGGATCAACTCGTGAATTCGCGCCCGGCGCTCGGAGCGCGGCACCTGATAGAGCCCGGCATAGAATTCCAGGTTTTCCGCGACGGTCAGATCCTCGTACAGCGCAAACCGCTGGCTCATGTAACCGATGTGCGCTTTCACCTGCTCCGTTTGCCTGGCGATGTCGTAGCCCAGGACGTGGCCGGTGCCTTCCGTGGGCTGCAGCAACCCGCATAGCATCCGGATCGTCGTCGTCTTGCCGGCACCGTTCGGCCCCAGGAAACCAAACACTTCGCCTTCCTCGATCTCAAAGTTGACATGGTCCACGGCGACGAACTCGCCAAAGCGTTTCGTCAGGTTGGAGACGGAGACGGTGATGGGTTTGGTGGCCATGCTATCCTCGCGTCAGTTGCAAGAACACATCTTCCATACTTGGTTTTACCTGCTTTAACGTATGGATCTCGACGTTCTCCTGTTTCAGGGCTCGTTCAAGCTCGGCAGCGACGGCGTTTCCGTCGTGGACGATGAGGTGGAGCATGTCGCCCATGATTTGCACGTCCTCGATGCCCGGTGTGCTCAGGGCGACTTGCCGGGTCACCTTGCGCGGGGTGCCGCGTACGGCCAGCACCTGCTTGCCTATGGCGGCCTTGAGCTCGTCCGGCGTGCCGGTTGCCAGGAGGCGGCCCTGGGACATGAAGGCCACAGCGTTGCAGCGTTCCGCCTCGTCCATGTAGGGCGTGCTCACGAAGATCGTCACCCCTCGCGACAGCAGGTCGTACAGGATCTTCCAGAACTCGCGCCGCGAGACGGGGTCCACACCCGTCGTTGGCTCGTCCAGGAACAGCACTTCCGGCTCGTGGATCAGCGTGCAGCAGAGGGCCAGCTTCTGTTTCATCCCGCCGGAAAGAAACTCGGCGCGGCGGTTCTGGAAGGGCTCCAACCGGCTGAACGCCAGCAGTTCTTTAAGCCGTGGTTCACGCTCCTGCGCCGGCACACCGAACAGGTCCGCGAAAAGCATAATGTTCTCCCGGACCGTCAGGTCGCCGTAGAGGCTGAAGCGCTGGCTCATGTAGCCGATGCGATCCTTGACCCGCTCCGGGTAGCGTACCACGTCCTGCCCCGCCACGACTGCCGCGCCCGCCGTCGGCGCGACAATCCCGCAGAGCATCCGGATTGTCGTCGTCTTACCGGCGCCATCCGGCCCGACCAAACCGAAGATACGCCCTTTGGTAACCGCCAGGTCGATGTGATCAACGGCCAAGATTTCACCGAAGCGCTTCGTCAGTCCCTGGGTTGAGATGGCGAGATCGGCTTGCATGTGGAACCTCATACCAGTGTCATTCTGAGCGAAGCGAAGAATCTCGGCTTGCGTTAGAGAGACCCTTCGCTCCGCTCAGGGTGACATCCATGTTGCATCCGCCGGCATCCCG
>JBBITV010000409.1:0-1329 GCA_037440585.1 Chloroflexota bacterium | reverse complement strand
AGAGACCCTTCGCTCCGCTCAGGGTGACATCCATGTTGCATCCGCCGGCATCCCGGGTTTCAGGGCATGGTCCGGGTTGTCCAGGGCGATCTTGACGGCAAACACCGTGTTGACCCGCTCCGCCTGGGTCTGCACGTTCTTGGGCGTGAATTCAGCCTGCGACGAGATGAAGGTCACCCGGCCGGCGAACGTCTTGCCCGGAAAGCTATCGACTTTCACGGCGACCGGCTGGCCCAGCTTGACCCGGGCGATCTGAGGCTCGGGAATGAATACCGTTAGTTTGACCTGGTCCAGGTCGGCGATGGTGAGCAGGGTCACGCCAGGGATCACGGTTTCTCCAGGGTTGATCGTGCGCGATGTCACCAGGCCGGAAGCCGGCGCCTTGAGAGTGAGCTTGTCCAGGCGTACCTGCCAGGCCTCGAACGCGGCCTCCGCCTGGCTGACCTGGGCCTCGGCCGTCTGTACCTCTTCCGGACGTGGCTGGGCTTGCAGCACCGCCAGTGCCGCGCGCGCCGCTTCCACACCCTGCGTCGCCAGATCGAGCTGAGCCCTGGCCGCGTTCGCCTGGGCGTTGAGCTGGATCGGATTGCGGATCATCGCCTGCCAGTGCTTGACGTCCCGGGCGGCTCCGTCGCGGTTCGCCTGTGCCGCCGCCAATTGCGCCTCGGCCGCCTGCACTTGCTGCTCCCCTGCCCAGTACTCCGTGCTCGGATTCTTGTACTGATCGCGTTGCACTTTCGCCAGCTCGATCTGGGCTTTGGCCGCCTCGACCTGGTGTTCAGCCGTCGCCAGGCGCGTCTGGGCCGCCTGGAGTTGTAGCTTCAGGTCCTGCGGGTTGTCACGCACAGCCACGGCATCCCGCCACGCGCGCTCCGCGCCGTCCCGCACGGCCATCGCCTTTGTGACCGCGGCCTCGGCCTGGGCCAGCGTCGTAGGGCGCGTACCGGCTCTGATCTGCTCCAGGCGCGCACGGGCTGCATCCAGGTCGGCCTGGGCTTGATCCCGTTGGGCGAGCAATAGGTCCGGATCGAGCTGTATGAGCACCTCTGCGTCACTCACCTCGGCACCCTCCGCCACTTTGACATCTTTGACCCGGCCACTCAACTCGCTGACCACGGCATACTCTATCGCTTCGATGGTTCCCGAGGCCTCAATCCGCCCGGCCGCAGCCGCCGGACCGGGCTGGCTGCGGTACCACAGGAAGGCGGCGACGAGGAGGATGAGCAATACAAGAGGTGGAATGATTCGTTTCATGGTTGGCTCCCACCTCACCCTATCCCCCAACCCCCTTCCCCTCTCCTGGACGGAAGGTCCAGGAGAGGGGAAGGG
>JBBITV010000408.1:0-3993 GCA_037440585.1 Chloroflexota bacterium | reverse complement strand
ACGTGACGCTATTCTGGCAATCCCTGGCACCCATGCAACGCGACTACAGTATTTACATTCACGTGTTCGGGCGAGGTGAACAACGCATCGGCAAGCGGGACAGTTATCCGGGACGCGGCACTTATCCGACCCGACTGTGGCATCCGGGCGACATCGTCCAGGATACCTTCGAGGTGCCTATCGCCGCCGATGCCGTCGCCGCGGCCGCCGCCCTCCTCGAAGTTGGTCTGTACGACCTGGCGACGATGCAGAACTTGCCTGCCGTCGATGGCTCCAACCAATCGCTGGGCCGGCCCGTCCTCGGCCGGGTCAAAATCGCCGCCGCGACGCCGCCAGCCATCGTACAAAGGCGATCCGCGACCGCCACGTTTGGCGAAATAGTTCGCTTGGCCAGCTACAACCTGGGCGCGACGACAGCCCGGCCAGGCGACCGGGTCCAGGTCACCCTGTACTGGGACGTGATCGCCTGGCCCGACGCCGACTACACCGTTTTTGTGCACCTGGCCGGCCCGGATGGCCGCGCGTTAAGCCAGGGCGACGGGCCGCCCCTGGACGGAGATTACCCAACCTCTTTCTGGTCGCCCGGCGAATACCTCCCTGATACGCACACCCTCAACATCCGCTCTGACGTGCCGCCGGGGCAGTATCCGGTGTGGGTGGGCCTGTATCAACTGGAAAGCGGCGCGCGGCTGTCCGTGACCAGCTCGGATGGGACACCCGCCGGAGACCGGGTCGTCCTGGGAACCATCCAGGTGGAGCAGGCACAATGACCAAATCCCAAATCTCAAATCCCAAATGGGTCATTGGTCCCTTCGCTGTCCCTTCGCTCCGCTCAGGGCTTCGGCTCAGGGCGGGCTATTGGTCATTGGTCATTGTCCTACTGGCCTTTGCCCTGCGGGTTTATCTTCTCGATGGCCAGGGGTTCTGGAGCGACGAATACCTGGCGGTCTGGCGCGCCCAGCTTCCCTTGGCCCAGATGCTTACCGAGAACATGCCGGCCGAGCACGTACCGCTCTACTTCGTGCTGCTCCACTTCTGGCTAAAAGTAGCTGGAGATACAGACTTCACGGTCCGGTTTCTGCCGGCGGCCTTCAGCTTGCTGGTGATTCCGTTGACTTATCGGCTGGCCCTCGAGATTTTAGATTTTAGATTTTGGATTTTAGATTCCCAATCAATCCAAAATCTAAAATCTAAAATCCAAAATCCAATTGGGTTGCTGGCTGCCTTCCTCCTGGCGATCAGCCCTTTCCAGGTTTGGTACGCCCAGGAAAATCGGATGTACAGCTTGTTGTCGGCGGCGGGCCTGGCTTCATGGGTATTCCTGTTGAGGGGTTTGCAGCGTGGCGGAAAGTGGACATGGATCGGCTATATCGTGGCGACGGCAGCGGCAATATACACCCATTACTACGCATTTCTCCTCGTGGCGGCTGAGGTGCTGTTCACTGCTTGGTGGACCATCCGCCACAAAGCAGACACCTGGCGCGCCTGGCTCGCCTCGATGGTCGCTGTAGCTGGGCTCTTCCTACCCTGGGCACCCTCCGCCACGCGCCTGTTCACGCACCGAGGCTGGCGCCCGGGCGCAGACGTGCTGGCGCTGCCCGGCCGGTTCGTCGCCACCTACAGCGCCGGTACGAGTATGGCACCGAGCCTGGCTTCCACGCTCACAATGGGGTTCGTCATTCTGTTCGCGATTGGGGCCATCGCGTGTGCCCGGCGCTCTAGCGTGGCAGCCTGGCTCCTGGCATTTTCGCTCGGCGTGCCCCTCGCCGGCGGGATGCTCCTGGCGCTGCGCCAGCCCGACTTCCATGAGCGCTATTTCATCTTTGTCACTCCCGTGTACCTTCTCGCCATCGCCGCCGGGATCGCGTGGCTGGGACGGACGATGCCGATCCTGGCCGCATTAGCCCTGTTGTTCGTCGCCGGCACGGATGCCTACGCACTCTACAACCACTACTTTAACCCTGCCTTCGCCAAGGTGGACTACCGGGCCGTGGCGCGCTACCTGGAAGCGCGGGTCCAGCCAGATGACGGCATCGTGCCCAATGGCCCCGAGATCGGCTACGTCGCCCGGTATTTCCGGGCTGAGTTGCCGCCTCACTACGATAACGTCGCCGGCGAGTATTTCGCGCAGAAAGGCGGGGCCGATTACGTGGTGCCGCTGCTGCGGGACATGGCGATACAGCATCCGCGCGTCTGGATGCTCTGGAAATGGGGTGGCGCCGAGTACGTCAAGGATTGGTTCGACCAGTACGGCTTCCAGGTTCAGGGTGAATGGGTCGACGACGTGCGCGTCTATCTATACTCATTCCCCACGCCCACCGCGGCGACATATCACCCTGTCTCGGGTGCCCGGACGAATGGCGAGATCTTACTGGCAGGTTATCAGATTGTGCCGGAATACACTCCCTCGGGAGCCGTGCTCAACCTGGCGCTGTTCTGGGAACCCACGGCGCGCCCTGCGCGGAATTACAAAACGGCACTGCGCTTGGTCGACCCGGCCGGGCGCACCATCGCCACCCTTGACCGGCCGCCACTGGACGGCATCGTGCCAACTTCGGCCTGGATACCGGGCCACCGCTTCGAGGACCGCTACGGGCTGCAACTGCCCCCCGGCACTCCACCCGTAGACCATATTCTCCAGGTCAAGCTTTACGATCCGGAAACCTCCGCCGAAGTTCTCTCCGTGCGGCTGTCTCCCATCCCCATCACCCGCCCGGCCCGGCCACCCGACCCGGATCGCGTGCCAGTACAGCACCGTGTGCGGGCCAGGCTTGGCGATCGCGTTGAATTGGTAGGCTATGAGTTGCCGCCAGATAACCCCACGGACAGAAGAGACCACGGACAAGGCTTTTTCAAGTTTTTGTCCGTGGTCCTTTCCGTCCGTGGGGCAACACCTTCTGCCAGCGGCGTCCGCCCCGGGGAGACTGTGCCCGTCATGCTTTTGTGGCGCGCCAGCCCCTCCCCACTCCCCCCCTCACCCCCCACCCCTCTCCCAGGGGGAGAGGGGAGAGCTTTCAGGGGTAGGTTTTTCAATGGGGAGCTTGCGGTCCACCCAACCAGCCCCCCTACCCCCCCTGGCCCCCCCGCTAGCGGGGGGGTAGGGGGAACTCGCGAGTTGTCTGGTGACTTCCCCCAGAATTGGGGGGCCGGGGAGGCTGGTTTGGGAAGCCAAAGGGCCGATTTCAAAAAACCTACCCCTGAAAGGGAGGGGAGAGCGGCGTGGGAGTCTGGCTGGCAAGCCCGTCTCACCTTGATCGATCCGCAGGGGACAGAGTGGTCGCATACCTATCCCCTCAGCCCGACCTGGCCGCCGGAGCACTGGCAGTCCGGCGACTTGATCCGTGCGGTCTACGACCTGCCCATCCCCGCGGCCGCCACCGGCGACCTGCGCCTGGCGGCAGCCCTGCTGGATGCAGCCGGGAACACCCTGGGCACGGTTCCCCTGGGTTCCCTCGCCGTCCAGGTGCGGGTGCGCCAGTACCAGGTGCCGCGCATTTCGCACCCGGCCAACGTCACCCTGGGTGGAGCGGCCCGTTTCCTGGGCTACGACCTGGACCGCGAGCAGGTCGCCCCGGGCGGAACGCTCAAGCTAACCCTGTACTGGCAGGCAATGGGCAGTGGCCAGGCGCCAGTCTTCGACAAAAACTACACCGTGTTTGTGCACCTGCTGGATGCCAGCGGCGCAGTGCGTGGCCAGCAAGACAGCCCGCCCCTCGAAGGCGCGGCACCAACCACAAGCTGGCTCCCCGGCGAAGTCCTGGCTGATTCCTACACCGTCCCAGTGGAGGGAAACGCGCCGCGCGGCGACTATATCTTCGAGATTGGCATGTACGACCCGATCACCGGCCAGCGTCTACCGGCGTTCGACGCTGAGGGCAACCCGCTGCCGGAGGACAGGATTCTCCTCGATAAGGTGTATGTGGGAGAGGGGCGATGATCAAATCCCAAATCCCAATGACCAAATCCCAAATCCCAATGACCAAATCCCAAATC
>JBBITV010000407.1:0-3994 GCA_037440585.1 Chloroflexota bacterium | reverse complement strand
GGGCTGGCTAAAGGTTGAAAAAGAATTCATCCGCGCCGTCCTGGCCGAGCCCATGCACTGGTTAGGCCTGGTGGACCTTGGTTTCGACGCCAATAACCTGGTCGCCTTTCGGGTCACCCTCGAAGGTGCCCGGGCCCTGGGCTTATCCCTCCCAGCCTCCCCCACTGACAAGGGGGCCGGGGCGGAACTGGCAGGAGAGCCAGCGGCGGAGACAGCCGTCGAGCCGGGGAAACTCATCGTCCAGCCTAACTTCCAGATTTTCGCCCTGGATCCCGTCGGCGAGTACACCCTTTCAGTTCTGGACACGTTCGCCGACCGCGTCAAAGTCGATCGGGCCGTGGAGTACCAGGTGAACCGCCAGTCGGTCTATCGCGCCCACAAGGCCGGGATGGAAGTGAGCGCCATCATCACCTTCCTGGAGCGAGAAGCGCACACCGATATCCCACAGAACGTGCGTCGCACCCTGGAAGAATGGAGCGCCGACCAGGACCGCATCGTGATCCGGCGCGGGATGGAGGTCGTCCAGACGGTCGATCCCGGTTTGCTGGAATCGCTCCTGGAAGACCCGCGGACGGCCGGCTTCTTCGCCAGGCGCAGCGGCCCGGATGTGGCTGTGCTGCAACCCAAGAAGGGCGCAGCCAGGTCGTTGTACGAAGCTCTAGAAGCCCAGGGCTTCCTCCCGGCCGGTGGCCAGGACCGCGTCGCCGGGTCGATCCAGGTGCAGCCAGACGGCCGCATCTGCTTTCTGCACCCGGTGCCCAGTTTCTACGTGCTCCGGCGCCTGGCGCCCTTCGCCGAGCGTAACAACGGCGATTGGTGCCTGACCCCGGCATCGATCAAGCTGGCAGTAGCCCAAGGCCAGACCGTCGAGAGTATCCTCGCGGCCTTGCGTGAATGCCACCACGGCCCCCTTCCGGAAGCCATTGAAATGGCCGTCAAGTCCTGGGGCAAATACTACGGCGAGGTCGTGCTGGAGCAGGTGACACTGCTCCGCGTCCAGGATGAGAAGGTACTGGCCGAATTGCGTGCGGACCCGAACATCGGGCCCCTGTTGAAACGATTTATAGCGAGCGGGGCACTGGCGGTGGGCAAGGACGGGAAGCTGGAGCGGCTGGAAACGGCGCTGCGGGAGAAAGGGGTTGAAGTCCGGAGTCCAGAGTCCGGAGTCCGGGGTCAATAGCCAATCGCCGCACCACACCGAGCGCCAGCATGAAGACAAAGGCCAGATCGACCAGGAAGTACGAATGGTCCAACAGGCCATGCGCCACAGCATCCACCATCCCCCCCATCAACCCCAGCACCAAGAGTCCGAGGTCTGGAGTTCGGGGTCCGGAGTCTGCGGACCGGGCTCCAGTATCCTGCCCCCGGACTCCGGACTCCAGACTGAGCGACTGATAGAGGCGCACCCCATCTCGGAAGAAGACAACCAACATCCAGGCGAGAGCCACTGGCCCAAGAATCCCCAGCCGCGTCCACCAGTCCAGGATGATGTTGTGTGGATGCGACAGATCGCGGTCCACCAGGGCCTCCGGCAGGACGTACACCTCCCGGTACTGGTACAGAAAATTGTCCAGGCCGACGCCTAACCAGGGGTGGTCGCGGATCATGTTCAGGGTCGCTTCCCAGAGCTTGAGGCGCAGTTGGCCCGTCCGGCTGGATCCGATATCCAGCAATCGCGCGATGCGCTCCGAACGGGCGAAGGGCAGCAAAGCCAGACCTGCCACCCCGATCAATCCGGCGGCCGCTGCCAGTGCCCGCCCGCCGCGCATCAGCCAGACGAACAGCACGGCTGCCGGCAGCCCGGCGAGCCAGGCGCCCATCGAGAAAGTAAAGAAAAGCGCTGCGGAGATGGGCACTGCCGCGAGGGCATAGGCCAGCCGGCGCTGTCGACCCGTTCCGAACAAGGCGAAGACCAGCAGGATCGGGAACACCCGGCCCAGCAACAATGCCAGGTTGTTGGGTGAGCCGTACACGCTCCGGATGCGCACCACCCCTTCGGCCTGCACCGCCCCCCCACTGGCCAACTGAACCAGCCCAAGCCCCGCCAATACCACCCCCGCCAGGACCAGGGCATCGACCAGGTGGAACAACGTCTGGCGCGGCAGCCGCGCCCGGCTGACCAGCACGTACAGCATGATCGGTTCCAGCACGATCACCCGCAACTCTCGTTGCGCCACGCCCCGGTTCTCCGCCACAAGAGGTGAGATCAGGGACAATGCCAGGAACAGGAGTACGGGCCAGTCGGAGCCGTGAAGTGTGAAACGTGAAACGTGAAGCGTGAAACGTGATGCGTGAAGTCGCAAAAACACCGCTAGTGCCCAGGCGGTGAAGCACAGCAAGGTCAGGATCTCGACCATCGAGAACGCCAGGCCGGCGATGGGCTTGGGCTGGAGGAAGAAGGGAATGGTGAACACGAGTACTGGCAGCGCCAGGTCCAGCCGGACGGCGACAAGAAAGAAGAGCACAGCCAGCAGCAGCAGACTTGGAAGCAGGCCCGGCATCAGATAGAACGCGGTTGCGACGAGGACCAGCAGTCCGAACTGAGCGGCTTCGGGCAACCCCCGGTAGCGCCCGGCGGAACCCTCCCACCACCCTTGCCAGGGCAACCTGGTAGCGACTCGCAGCCAGCGCCACCCCACCACGACGATCGCGGCCGCCAGCAACACCAACGCGAGACTGCTCCCCTGCTCCTCTGCCCCCCTGCCCCCCTGCTCCTCTGCTCCTCTGCTCAATTCAACCAGGGCTTCATACGCCGGCCTTGGGCTCAAATCCGGATTCAACAGGGCAAAGCCCCGCACTGGGTCGTCGGGGGCGGCGGGTGGGTCCAGGTGTTGGATGAACATGACGTCCAACCAGCGCCACTCGGCGCGGGCACGGCGGATGGCGTCCGCCAGGCGCTGTGCCTGCTTGAGACTTTCGTCGGCGCCCCAGGGTGAGGGGCGGCCGGCCCAACTGTCTGGCAAGGCGTTCCAGCCCAGCTCGACCGCCCAAACCGGTTTACCGGCGTCGCCGTTTTCCACCATGACTTCGCGGAGCAGGATCACCCGGGAGAAGTTAAGGCCGCGGGGGTCGACGCGGCGGTCGTCGGGGCCGGACCAGAAGCCGTAAGGCTTGATAGCCAGAATGTCGAAGGTGTCGCGGGCGCCGGCACGATACATCGCCCGGAGGAACTCGACCTCGTTCAGGTTACGGCCGGTGCGCTCGGCGGTCGGTGCCAGGCCAGCCATCAGCACCGTCGCGCCGGGGTCGGCGGCTTTGATGGCGGCAGAGGCGGCGCGTAACAAGGCCACGTAGGCGCGCGGGCTGACCTCACCGCTGCCCCAGTGCGGGAAGATGTTCGGCTCGTCCCAGACCTGGTAATAGTCGATGCGGTCGCCGTAGCGCACGGCGAAAGCGGTGGCGAAGCGGGCGAAATCGGCGGAATCGCGGGGCGGGGCGAAGGGGTTGTCGCGGTTGACCTCGGCCCGCGCCCAGGCCGGTGTCGTGTCCAGGACGGCGACCAGGCGCAGGCCGGCCGCCTGTCCCATGGCTACGACACGATCCCAGGTGGACCAATCAAATACGCCGGGCTCCGGCTCGATGCCTGACCACGCGAAGCGCTGGCGCGCCCAATCGAGCCTGGCGCCGACCATCCGCGCCGCAACCTGGTCGCGCTGTGCGTCTGTCGCGTATTGTTCCAGGGCGACGTTCGTGCCAAGCGCTGGGCCATCGACCCGAGGCGGCACAGGCGCCCCATGCTCGATCCCGCGATTCAGGTTACGGTAGTCAAGCACAGTCACTGCCACCAGGCCGATCAGGATCGCCAGGCAGGCGGTGTAGAACACAAAGCTCAGCAGCGTCACAGCCAGAGAGGCCGAGGCGAAAGCGCCTGCAGGGTGCTTGGGGAGACGTAGGTTTGACTTGGCCATAGCATATACCAGGGCTGGATCGGGGTATATTCCAAAAGTGTCGGTGAATTGTAGCATAGCCCCTTGTGGGCGTGGTTGGGCGGGCA
>JBBITV010000406.1:0-4018 GCA_037440585.1 Chloroflexota bacterium | reverse complement strand
CAGGGAGTTGTCAATTATCTGCGCAATCCGGTGATATTTGGGTTGGAAACGATTTTCTCGGCGACCGTGCTCTTTCACGCTTTTGCCGGTGCCCGGGCCATCCTGTTCGACCTGGGCCTCAGCGAACAAGGCGAACGCAGGGTCACGACGATTCTGACGCTCATCGGCGGAGCGATGTTTCTCTATGGACTGGTGCTGACCTGGTGGGTGGTGCGGTGAAAGTGCTTAAGGACAAAGGTGCGACGCACTTCGCAAGTGCGTCGCACCTTAACTGAGTTCGTAAAGCGGGAAAGCGATGGAACGGAGTCGATTGTACGCGCGTGAAGCGGCACTGGGTGCCATGTTTGAAGAATGGAACGGCTGGGAAGTCCCGGCCAGTTACGGGAATTGGCGGCGCGAGTATGAAGCAGCTCGCCAGGCGGTGGCGGTGCGCGACCGGTCGCCCGTCGGGCGTGTCCAGGTCACGGGTGCCGACCGCATTGACTTCTTCCACCGCATGTCGACCAACGACATGCGCAACCTGAAGCCCGGGATGGGCCTGGCGAACATTCTGACGTCGTCGATCGGTCGTATCATCGATTACATCGTCCTGTACGTCGAGCCCGAGTCGCTGCTGATGCTGACCAGCCCACAGAACCGCGAGAAAGACGTGCACTGGCTGCGCAGCTATATTTTCTTCCGGGATAAGGTCAAGCTCCAGGACGTGACTGCCGAGACCGGGTTGTTGACTATTTATGGTCCACATTCGGAGCCACTGCTGCGCGCCGCCTTTGGCGCCCAGCCGTTCGGTGAGTTGCCCATGTACCATTACCTCACCGTCCAACTGGACGGGCAGGAGATCCGCATTGCGCGCGCCGAGGGGCTGAATGGCCCGGCTTTCAACCTATTGAGCGCAGCAGAGGTGCTGCCCCAGGTCTGGGACCAGTTGTTCGCGGTTGGAACGGAGCATGGGTTACAGCCCTTTGGTGAGCTAGCGTACGAAGTATTGCGTATCGAAGCGGGGGTCTCGGAGGCGGGCCACGAGCTGGCCGAGGAGATCAACCCTCACGAGGCGCGGCTGCTCCACGCGGTCAGCTTCAACAAGGGCTGCTACATCGGCCAGGAGGTCATCGCCCGGCTCGACACCTACCACAAGGTCCAGAAGTACCTGGTGGGGCTGTTGCCGGAAGGCCCGCTGGCGCCGGGGATGCGACTGGAAGTGAACGGCAAAGACGTTGGCTGGGTAACCAGCGTCGTGGATTCGCCGGCCCTGGGGCGGCCTATTGCCCTGGGCTACGTCCGCACCGCACATGCGGAGCCGGGGCAGAGGGTGGCCGCTGTGGAGGACGGACAGTGTATCGAGGTGCAGGTGACGCAGTTGCCTTTCGAGACGGGAGGATAGTATAGATGCGAATCGCCCTTATCTCTGACATCCACGGCAACCTGGTGGCCCTGGAAGCCGTATTGACCGATATCAAGGAAGAACATCCAGACCAAATCGTTTGCCTGGGTGATGTCGCGGCAATAGGTCCCCAGCCGCGCGAGGTGATTGCACAGCTCAAGGCTCTGAACTGCTCCGTCGTCATGGGCAACACAGACGTCTGGCTCTTGAACCCACCGCCCCTCCATGAGGTGACGGACGAGAACTCTCGGCGCGTCGCGGAGATCGTGCATTGGGGCGCCGAACAGCTCTCGCCCGCTGACCTGGATTTCCTGCGCACGTTCCAGCCGACCGTGGAGATGCCTCTCGGCGATGGCGCAAGCCTCCTGTGCTATCACGGCTCGCCACACTCCAACACGGATCGCATCGAGTCCACAACTTCTGAAGACGAACTCGACCGGATGCTGGCTGGCTTCAATGCCACCGTAATGGCTGGCGGGCATACGCATGCGCAGATGCTCCGCCGTCACCGGGATGTGATCGTTATTAATCCGGGCAGTGTGAGCTTCCAATTGACAGGCCATATCCGCAAAGCCGAATATGGACTTGTCAGTTGGCAGGACAGCCACCTGAGCATCGAGTTGCGGCGCGTGTCCCTCGATGTCAATGCCGTGATTCAAGCAGCACATGACAGCGGCATGCCGCACGCGCAGTGGTGGGCTGGGAAGTACTGGGGATGACTCATGAACTCCGTACGCCCACAGTTTCTGCCTGACTTCATCGCCTTCGCCGCCCGCCACGACTTGACGGACTGGGAAGGCTGGTGGAGCCCCTACGGCGAAGACGAGTACCGCTTCGTGCTGGATCGTGTTGGGCCAGACGACGTAGTGCTGGACATTGGCGCCGGCGACCTGCGGCTGGCGCTCCGGCTGGCGGAGAAAGTGCGCCGGGTCTACGCCGTCGAGGTCAACCCCACCGTGCTGGGCCCGGCGCTGGCGGGGATTGGCCATGCCATGCCGCGCAACCTGGTCGTCATTTGCGCCAACGTGCTGGATATCGAGTTCCCGGCAGGTATCACCGCGGCGATACTCTTGATGCGCCACTGCCAGCATTTCAATGAAATCGTCGCGCGGTTGCGGGTGGCTGGCTGCCGACGGCTGTTCACCAATGTCGTCTCGCGGCTGGCGGTGGAGGAGTTCGAACTTTTCGCATAATCGGTAAACGTGAAATCAGGAGGTGGGTCTATGCGTCTCGAAGGCAAACACGTCGCCGTCCTTGTAGAAGAAGGTTTTGAAGACCTGGAATTCTGGGTCACCGTTATGCGCCTGCGCGAAGAAGGTGCGAAAGTCACTATCGTCGGCCTGGAGCAAGGCAAGTCGGTGCGGGGTAAACACGGCCTGTCCGCCAGAGCCGACGTTGCCGCTCACGACGTCCGCCCGGACGACTTTGATGCTCTCGTCGTCCCGGGTGGTTGGGCGCCCGATAAGCTACGTCGCTATCCCTCGATGACGAGCCTGGTGCGCGGCGTTCACGAGCAAGGCAAGGTCGTCGGCATGATCTGCCACGCCGGATTGGTGGGCATTTCTGCGGGTATCGTGCGCGGAAGCCGTGCGACCGGTTCGCTCGGCATCAAAGATGACTTGATCAACGCTGGTGCCGAATGGGTGGACGCGCCCGCCTTCCGCGATGGCAACCTGGTTTGGGGCCGCGTGGTCGAGGATATTCCGGACTTCTGCCGGGAACTGGTGAACGCTATCGCTCAATGACCAATGACCAAATCCCAAATCCCAAAAAGTTTGGTCATTGGGATTTAGTCATTGGGATTTGGTCATTGGGATTTGGTCATTCACTATGGTTAGCATCGTTCTTGTTTCTCACACTGCAGAACTGGCGATAGCAGTCAAGACCCTTGCTGAACAGATGACTCAGGGCAAGGTGTCCATTGCCGTTGCAGGGGGAATCGACGATCCGGTCCATCCATTTGGCACGGATGCTGCAAAGGTCCAGCAAGCGATCGAGTCGGTGTTAAACACCGATGGCGTGCTGGTGCTGATGGACCTGGGCAGCGCGATCCTGAGTGCCGAAATGGCCCGTGATTTCCTGCCAGCCGATCAGCAAGTGCGGGTCCGGTTGAGTGCGGCCCCGTTTGTGGAGGGCGCTATAGCCGCAGCGGTACAGGCGGCTGCGGGCGCGCCCCTGGACCAGGTCGCAGCCGAGGCTGAGGTTGGTCGGCAACCCAAAGTAGAGCAACTCGGCGGGCCCGGTGTCCTCATAGCAGCCCCTATGCCTGTCGAAATCGGTACGCCCGCCGCTGCTGCCACTCTGGTTGTGCGCAACGCTGCCGGCCTTCATGCCCGTCCGGCGGCCCTCTTCGTTCAAATGGCAGCCCGCTTTCAGGCTGACATTCGCGTCCGCAACCTGACCAGGAATCGCGGCCTGGCCAACGCCAAGAGCTCTGTCGGCCTGATGACCCTGCAAGTTTCCCAGGGCGACGAGATCGCGGTCTCAGCCGACGGTACTGACGCTGTCGCAGCTATCACCGCACTGACTGAACTGGTCGAGAGCAACTTTGGCGAGCCGACTACCGTGTCCCCGCGTCCCTTCGCTTCGCTCGAGGGCAGGCCCCGCATCCCCGTATCCCCCCCGCTCCCCCGCTCC
>JBBITV010000405.1:0-4024 GCA_037440585.1 Chloroflexota bacterium | reverse complement strand
GTGCCGGTGAAGCCATGTATCAGCAGGCAGGCGACCGGACCACTCTCGAAGTAGAAGGGCTCGGCGCGGGGCAGGAACGTCTCATTCGTCGGTATCAACTCACCCTCCGCTTCCCAACCCTCCGGGCTGGCGCGGGCGGCTCACGACCCACAGCACGCTCAGTGTCAACATGCCGAGAATCCCCAGCGCGTACACCTTGTAGATGCCTGGAGGTAGAATCAGTGCCAGTCCACCGAACCCAGCGCAAAAGGCATAGTAGCCCAGGACCACGGTACGCTGGCCCAGTCCCAGGTTGTACAGGCGGTGGTGCAGGTGGCCGCGGTCGCCAAGCCAGGGCGCCCGGCCTGCGCGCAGCCGGGTCATGATCTGCCAGGCGACGTCCAGGATGGGAATGCCCAGCACCAGCAAGGCCGTGGCCGTCTTAGCCGGGGCAAGGATCGCCAGGGTCGCCAGGATGTAGCCCAGGAAGGCGGAGCCAGTGGTCCCCATGAAAATGCGTGCGGGATGGAAGTTCCAGGGCAGGAAACCCAGGCAGGCAGCCGCCAGTGCCAGGGCTAACAACGCCACCGTCACCTGGCCAAACACAAAGTAGCTGTGCGCGGCGAAGAGCAACGCGGCGATAGCCGCCACACCTGCCGCCAGGCCATCCAGCCCGTCGAGCCAGTTGATGGTATTCATCATTCCCATCACCCAGAACACTGTCAGAGGCACAGCCAGGAAGTCCGGCAACCGGACCAACTGACCCGTCAGAGGATGGGTGAATACTTGCAGCCAGTCGGTGTGGACGATAGCCAGGAGCGCCAGCAAGAACTGTACTAGCAATTGGGGCCAGGCCGGTAGCTCGCGCCAGTCGTCCAGGAGGCCAAAGGCTGCCGCCAGGAGTCCGCCCAGCAGCACGCCCTGCAACTGCAACCCTTCCTGGTGACTGTCCGGCGGCGCTACCCGGTAGATGACGGCGACGGCGACGAAGAACCCTGCGGCTAACGCCAGCCCACCCCATCTGGGAACCGGCCGCTCATGCTGATGCCGCGTGCGTGGCAAATCCACCACACCGGCCCTTGCAGCCAACCGTCCACTAAGCGGGGTCAAGATACAGGCAACACCAAAGGCGAGCAGGAAGACAGAATAAGCCATCTATCCTGTCCCAAACTGCCTGTCACCTGCATCTCCCAATCCCGGCATGATGTACCCCGCCGGCCACGCATCGCCTGCACCCGTCAGCCGCTCGTCGATGGCAGCGATGTGGATGTCGACGTCAGGGTGAGTTGTAGTCAAGCGCTGGATGCCTTCAGGAGCGGCAATGATTCCCACAAACTTGATCCGTTGTGCGCCCCAGCGTTTGAGTATATCACACGTCGCCACCGCCGACCCGCCGGTGGCCAGCATCGGGTCCAGAATCAGGCAGACCTGCACGGTCGGCGCAATCGGCAGCTTGTTGTAGTATTCGACCGGCTTGAGCGTTCGCTCATCCCGGAACAGGCCAATATGCCATACTTCCGCCTGGGGCATCATCTCCCAGATCCCTTCGACCATGCCTAGACCCGCGCGCAGAATGGGGATCAGCCCGATCTTCTCCTTGAGCTCATAGCCAGGCGTACTGGCTAACGGCGTTTGTACGGTCATATCCTGGAGAGCCAGATCCTGAGTGGCTTCGTAGGCGAGCAGGATTGCCAGTTCGCGGATAAGCTGACGGAACTTCTTGGGCTCAGTTCGCACATCGCGAAGCAGGGTCAATTTGTGCAGAATCAGCGGGTGATTGGTCTGGATCACGCGTCCCATGGCATTCTTGCTCCTTGTAAACTCAAAGAAAAGGGCTAGATACCTCCCACCAAAGGGAATCTAGCCCTGTCCATATACCGCTCACGCAACCACGGTGCGTGGCCATGTGGATTCATCGCCTACTCACGTGAATATACCAGCCCCCGACTCTTGCGCTCCAGGGACGCTTTACATTGCACGCAAAGCGTCGTCTCCGGGAGCGCCGCCAGGCGTGCCGGGTCAATAGGCTGGCCACACCTCTCGCAGATGCCATATGTACCCTTACGAGCTGCCTGTATGGCATAGTCGATAGACTCAAGCTTGGTTTCTAGCGTACGCAGCAGGGCGAGATTTTTTTCGCGCTCTACGATATCCGGATCGGCCTCATCTTCGCTAGCATCTACCTCGTATTCAAGTGCTTTCCGCAGACGGGCGATTTCGGTAACGGTTTCTTGCCGTTCCCGCTCGAGTTCTTGAACGTCGCGTCGCATGGCGCCTCCTTAAATCTACAGCCACGAATACGAAGCCGTAGCTTGAAAGTCCTATATACCACGTTTTGGGCGCGCTGTCAAGCGCTTCCCTAATTAGCACATCTTTGCTATAATTCAGTCCGAGGTCGTACCGCATTCAAGGGAACCCGGTTTCTCGGAAGAAGCGAGTTCTCGTAGGCTTACTCTTTGAGGGGAATTGGAGTTGCATGACCGATCGCATGATCACGCCTGAGCCGCGCGACGACGATCGCGCGCTGGACGTCAGCTTGCGCCCACAACGCCTCGCCGACTACCCGGGTCAGGAGAATGTGAAGGAGAACCTCCGGATTCTGATCGAGGCGGCGAAGGGGCGTGGTGAGGCGCTCGACCACATTCTATTGTACGGTCCACCCGGTCTGGGCAAAACCACCCTGGCCATGGTCATCGCCAGGGAGATGGACGTAAATATCAAAATCACTTCCGGCCCGGCCATCGAGCGACCTGGCGACCTGGCGGCCATTCTCACGAATCTCCGCAAAGGGGACATTCTGTTCATCGATGAGGTCCACCGCCTGGGCCGCGTCGTCGAAGAAGTGCTTTACCCGGCGATGGAGGACTTTGCCCTGGACATCGTCATCGGCAAGGGGCCAAGCGCGCGCAGCATCCGGCTCAATCTGCCACGCTTCACCGTCATCGGCGCCACCACCCGGGTCGCCATGCTCAGCGCGCCGCTGCGGGACCGTTTCGGTGTCGTCTACCGGCTCAATTATTACGACCTGCCGACTATGGAGCACATTGTCCGCCGCGCGGCGCGCATCTTGAACGTGCCTATCGACGAGGCTGCCGACAGAGAGATAGCCCGTCGCGCACGCGGCACGCCACGTATCGCCAATCGCTTGCTCAAGCGCGTCCGGGACTACGCCCAGGTCCGCGCAGCGGGGTATATTACCGAGGACGTCGCCCAGGAAGCCCTGGCCCTCCTCGACATCGATCCGCTCGGTCTGGACGAGATCGACCGCCGCGTCCTTTCCACGATCATCCACAAATTTGAAGGTGGCCCAGTTGGCCTCAACACGATCGCGGCGTCCATCGGAGAGGAAGAAGACACCATCATGGATGTCTACGAGCCCTACCTGCTCCAACTGGGCTTCCTGGAACGCCGGCCGCGCGGCCGGGTGGCCACACGCCGGGCGTATGAATACCTGGGCGTGCGGTATGAGGAGAAGCCAGCCCAGCCGCCGCTGTTGTGACACTACAACAAAGAAAGTGTATGTCTGCTTCACTTGATCCTCTCGGTCGTACTCTGATAGTGTTTGGCGTTATCTTGCTAATTCTCGGTGTTTTGATCTTGCTTGCCGGCCGGCTCAACCTCCCCTTCCTCGGCCGCCTGCCGGGGGACATCCTCTGGCGCCGTGACGGCGTCACCATCTACTTCCCGCTGGTTAGTTGTCTCCTCGCTAGCATCGTACTCACAGCGCTTCTGAATCTGGTCTTCTGGTTGTGGCGGAGATAGTGATCTAACGTTTCACCACCGGTAGATACACGTACCAGTGCGGAACGACGGTAGTCGGGGTGGGTGTCGGGGTTGTGGTGGGCGTAGGCGTGGGTGTGGGGGTGGCAGCGACAGCCTGCCAGTCCGGCCACCAGTCCAATCCGGTCATTACCAGGTCTGCAACAGCACCGTTTGTTACGTTCACCGCCCGGATGTCGGCACGGATATAAACCCACCGGTTGCCTTGCCGGGCGTAGGGCACCTCGGTATAGGCCAGCCATTGGCCGTCAGGAGACCAGGCGCC
>JBBITV010000404.1:0-4044 GCA_037440585.1 Chloroflexota bacterium | reverse complement strand
GTGCCGGTCAAGTTAGTCGCCATCCTGGTGGCACCGCCGGAACCCAAGTTCACCGAGATTGGCGATGCGGCGGAATTCATCATCGGGCCCAGCCAGTGGGAGCCGCAGGTGACGTACAGCGCCGATTCCGCCAAAGCAGCCGGGTTGGCCTGGTATGGCACCAGCGTCAAGGATTTCACCGCGGGCTACAAGGCCAAGTACAACGAAGACCCCTCGTATCACTCGGCGGGCGGCTACGCGGCCGGGTTGATCCTCCAGAAGGCGATTGAGGACGCCAATAGCGTTGATCCCGCACAGCTCAGGGCCGCTCTTGACAAGCTGGACGTGCTGACCTTCTACGGGCGCGTCAAATTCAGCACCGACGCCCAGACGCACGGCAAGCAGGTCGGGCACAGCATGGTCTACGTCCAATGGCAAAAGGGCGCCGATGGCAAATTGGCCAAGCAGGTCGTGTGGCCGCTGGAAGCCAAGACTGCTGACGGTCAGTTGCGCAAGTAGTCACTAAACAAATCCCAAATCCCAATGACAAAATCCCAATTTGGGATTTGGGATTTGGGATTTGGGATTTGAGAAGAGGTGGCGATGAATATTGAAGCCCTCATAGCATCCTCTATCGACGGCCTGATGCTGGGCTTTATCTACGGCCTGGCGGCGATGGGGCTCACGCTGATCTTCGGTGTCATGCGGGTTATCAATCTGGCCCACGGTCCGGTGATTGCCCTGGGGATGTTTTCGGTGTATCTCCTGGGTACCCAGGCGGGGCTGAACCCCTACCTGGGCTTACTCCTGGTTCTTTTGCTCGGCCTCGCCGTGGGGATCGTGATGTATTTCATCGCCGTTCACCGCGTGATCAACGCGCCTGAACTAACGACGCTCCTGGCAACGTTCTCCGTAAATCTGACCATTATCGGTTTGGGCACGGTGGCGTTCACCACCACACCGCGCGCCCTAAATGTGAACCTGGGGACGTTGCACATGGGGGCTATCACCATCCTTGGCACTAAAGTGGTCGCCGTCCTGATCGCGATCCTGGTCACGGCAGCCCTGTACTATTTCCTTTATCGGACGCGTACCGGCAAATCCATCCGGGCCGTCGCCAACAATCGTGCGGCAGCGGAACTGATGGGGATTAATACGACCGGGGTGCTCGCCCTGAGCTTCGGGATCGGAACCATGTTGGCGATGATCTCAGGATCGCTGATCGCGACCCTGTTCGCATTCACGATCCTGGCCGGTGGAGTGTATGAGCTCAAGAGCTTCGTGATCGTCGTGCTGGGCGGCCTGGGGCATCCCACCGGCGCGGTGGTTTGGGGGATCGTCCTCGGCTTGCTCGAAGGGGGGACGACGATGTTTATCCCGGTCGGCTGGGTGCCGGTGATCGAATACGGCGTTTTCGTCTTGATCCTTTTGCTTCGCCCCACCGGTCTGTTTGGAGCGCGTTAATCATGAAAACGTGGCAGCATCCATTCCTCTGGATCACGCTGGTCCTCGTATTGGCCATTGCCCTGATCCCCATCTTTACCGGTTCAGCATCCCTGCGCGAGGATATGTTCCTGATCCTGATGCTGGTGATCCTGGCCTCGAGCATTAATATCATTATGGGCTACACCGGCTACGTGAGTTTCGGGCATATCGTTTTCTTCGGGCTGGGCGGCTACCTGGCCTTCTACCTGATGCAAAACTCCCAGATGCATTTCGTGCTCGCCGCGCTGATCGGTGGAATCGGAGCCGTGGTGTTCGCCATCCTGCTAGGTATACCGGTACTGCGCCTGCGTGGTGCCTACTTTGCCCTGGCGACGATCGGGATCAATGAGGCGGTTCGCACGTTTGTCGCTAACCTGGAACCCTTTGGCGGTTCTGTCGGGATGTTCTTCAACTATGAGGTATATAATGCTTATGGCGGAGCCATGAACGCGTTGTGGCTCGCTTATTACGCCATCATGGTTGTGGCTCTCTTGACTATTGCCACCAGTTTTCTCATCAAGAGATCGAAGTTTGGCCTGGGGCTGATGGCGATCCGCGAGGATCAGGATGTGGCGCAAGTTCTGGGGATTGACCCGGCACGGTATAAAGTGATCGCGTATGCCATCTCCGCGTTTTTTCCCGCGCTGGCCGGCGCGATCTTCTTCTTCAAGAATGGCATCATCGAGCCAGGACATGCGTTTGAGCTGCTCCGTTCCATCGAGGGCCTGGTCATTGTGATGTTGGGCGGGTTTGGCACCGTCGCCGGGCCGATCGTCGGGGCGGTTGTGTATGAACGTCTGCGCGCCTTTCTTTTGACGAATCCCTTTTTCAGTTCGCTGCACCTGGCTATCGCGGGCATCCTGCTCCTGGTCATCGTGCTCTTTGTGACAGCCGGACTTGTCGGCTGGCTGCGGCACAGGTTCACGCTACTGCGGAGGTATGTAGAGTGATTCTCGAAGTCGAAAATATCACCAAGCGCTTTGGGGGCCTGGTCGCGCTGGACAAGGTCTCGATGGCGGTGAACGAGGGAGAAATCCTGGGACTGATCGGCCCTAACGGCGCGGGCAAAACCACCCTGTTCAACGTGATTAACGGCGTGTATCCGCCACAAGAGGGCCGTGTGGCGTTTCAGGGACAGACCATCACCGGGTTGCCGTCCCACGCCGTTGCACGGCGCGGGATTGCGCGCGCCCATCAGGTTGTCCGGCCTTTGAATGAGCTGACGACGCGGGAAAATGTAGTGGTGGGGGCGTGCTTCGGGCGCGAGAATCTGACGTTAGACGCGGCGGTGCGTGTAGCCGACGAGGTATTGGCATTCGTTGGCCTGGCAGACAAGGGCAGCATGCCGGCGAGCAAACTGAATGTCGCTCAGAAAAAGCGTCTCGAACTGGCACGCGCGCTGGCTGCCCGGCCGATCCTGCTCCTCCTCGATGAGGTTCTGGCCGGGCTGAATCCCAACGAGGTCGCGGAGATGCTGGAGGTCATTCGAAAAATTCGCGCGCAAGGGGTGACCATCATCATGATCGAACATCTGATGCATGCGGTGATGAATGTGTCCGATCGCATCGTAGTGCTCGACTATGGGGCGAAAATCGCAGAGGGCGCACCGGCCGAGGTGTCCAACGACCCGAAGGTGATTGAAGCCTACCTGGGCGATCCGAAGGTGGCCCGGCAATTCCTGGAGGCGGCCGGATGATTGCTCTAGATGTCCAGGGGATCGAATCTGGTTACGGCGAAGTCCAGATCCTGTGGGGAGTCTCCTTGAAGCTCCAACAGGGTTGTCTGACGACCCTCGTGGGCTCCAACGGCAGTGGGAAAACCACCCTCCTGCGTACGCTGATGGGACTCTTGCCGGTATGGAAAGGCGCCATCGCGTTCGACGGCAAAGACATCACCCGTCTTTCACCTCATGCCAAGGCGCAGTTGGGCCTGGCGATGGTCCCGGAAGGACGCCAGCTTTTCACCGACCTGAGCGTGCTGGAGAACCTGGAAATGGGGGCGACTCCAGGGCGGGCGCGGGCCGAGTACCGGCGCAATCTGGAATCGGTCTTTGAGTTGTTCCCACGTCTTAAGGAGCGCATGAACCAGACGGCCGGCACCTTGAGCGGTGGCGAACAACAGATGCTGGCCATCGCCCGCGGCTTGATGAGTCATCCCCAGATCTTAATGTTTGACGAGCCGTCGTTGGGCCTTTCGCCCCTATTGGTGCTCAACTTATTCTCCGTGATCCGCCGGCTGAAAGAGCAGGGGCTCACAATGCTGTTGGTGGAGCAGAACGTGCAAATGGCACTCGCGGTGAGCGACTATGCCTATGTTCTGAGCAACGGGCGGATCGAGATCGAGGGCGAGGCGAAGCAGGTGCGGGAGATGGAGATGGTACGTAAGGCGTATTTGGGGTTGTAAGGAGGAGGATCTATGTTGACTGTGGAGACGCGGTATGAGCATATTGTCCTGAACGAAGCTAACGTTCCCATCATTGCTGGTACAACCATGAAGGTGATTGAACTCGTTTTGGACAGCATCGCTTACGGGTGGAGTCCTGAAGAATTGCACTTTCAACATCCCTATCTGACGTTGGGC
>JBBITV010000403.1:0-4052 GCA_037440585.1 Chloroflexota bacterium | reverse complement strand
GCTAATCCTGATCGCCTTTCTGTGGCTTTCCATTCCCTTTACTCTGTTATCTCCGCCACTGTGACCACCAGAGACACTCCCCCACTGCCCGCAGCCGACGGTACCATGATCGAATTCAGTCTCACTAACGCCGAGGATGGATCGTTTCCCGGCGGGCTCACCGAAAGGGTTTCACTTCGAGACGGCATAGCCACGGCGACCCTACAACTTAATCGTAAGGTGGGCACGGTCCTGGTGCTGGCCAAAGTTGTCGGCATGGACGACGTTGAGAGCGGTGTCGAGATTCAACTGACTCCAGGCCGCTACGTGTATTTGCCTTTGCTGGATAGGAACTATCGGGCCAGGTAATCCAACCGCCCTTCGTTGCAACCAGAAACCCGTTTTCTCAGAGAAAACGGGTTTCTGCATTTCATTCCCGACAATTCCATCTTGACAATTCCGCTGAGGCGGTTAGAATTGACGGCGGAAGTGCAAAGGGAGGGACGGCTCATGTCCACAGTCACCATCAAACGCTCCGACCGGACGATGGTATTTTCGATGGCGGATCGTGACAAAATGCGGGAAATCCTGAAGGGCCGGATGCAATGGGATCGGCGCAACAACCGTTGGAAAGCCGTTGGCGCGCTGGACGAATTGCAAAAGGTGCTCGAGGAGCACGGCTACGAGGTGAAATTTGTCGGCCCGCCGGCGCCGGGCGGTGCGCCGAGCGAGTAGCGAAGCAAAATACGATCTTAGCCCCCTACATCGGTCGGCGCGGGTGATATGCCTCCTCGCAAGCGGCGCTCCAGCCGCGCCTCGCGGTGCTTCAACTCGGCCAGTGCAACGGACCGGGGCTGTCGCCGTGGAACGATCTGGAAGGACTCCACCAACTGGATTGCTTCTTGGACCAGGCGAAGGGCGGTTTCGTAGTCGCCGCGCCGGTGTTCATAGTATTTGGCGAGCTCGACAAAGGGATAGAGTCCGCGCGGCGGCCGTAGCTCGACCAGGTCCTGCCACAATGCCAGTGCCTTCTCCCAGGCTTCGCGGCGCTTATGGAGGAATGAGAGGTAGAACAACGTTGCGTCCCAGATCGCTGGCGGCAACTGGGTCGCGAGTGCCCGCTGGTAGGCTGCCATACTCCGTTCCAACCATCCCAGGTCCTCGTAGAGACGCCCCAGGCTAAACCAGTCGACGCCGTGAGTGATGCCCGTCACCTCGGGGTCGTGGAACATGCAGCACATCCGGCCAGCCAGGGCGGCCATGGAGACCACGTCCTGAGCATTGTGGGCGAACACTTGAGGCAACCGGCTCAATTCGTTCTGGTACACATACCGGGCGTACACGCCAGGAATTTCCCACCCCGGTATGTCTTCGTGGCGCACGACACCCAGGATAAACTCCTCCAGGGCGACCAGAGCACAACTTGGCAGCCGCGCCGACCATAAGCGGCGGGCAGGGTGAAGCAGGTCCAGGTGGATAGAGCCCTCAAACGGCGAGCGGCGCCGGGCCAAAGCGTAGCGCGTGGACAGGAGTGGCAAGTCAAAGGCTTTGCCGTTGAAAGTCACAGTGGCGGGCTGGTTTCTGACCGCCTCGCTCACGGCGGTGAGCAGCGCCCGTTCTTCGTGGAGGTCACGCATGAAGAACTGGCGAATGCGAAAACCGCCATCCGGCTCAAACTGGCCAACCCCGACCAGGAAGGCATACGTCCCCGTTCCGCCTACCAGGGACGTCGTCTCGACATCGAGAAAAACAGCCTGGTGAAAGTCGAAATCAGCCAGATTCGAGTCGCGGACCAGGTGCGGCACCGCGCCATTGGCCTCGGGAGCCAGGCGTGAGAGGATAAAGCCACCATGTGCGCTACCCGCCGGCCAGTGTTGCTCGGTTACAAAGCATACGCCTTCCGCCGTCTCGACGTAGGTGCCCTGGACGACGTCTCCGATCCGTGGCCGGCCCGTTCGGCTCCCCGGTCGTACTCCCCCTGACCCCCCCGCAAGCGGGGGGGAAACGCTAGCCTCACTCTGCTCCCCCCCACTTGCGGGGGGGCTGGGGGGGGTGGAAGGTACAGGCCCTGCCGCAGATTTCAGGTTGGCTACGCCGCGGGTCACCCCCAAACGTTCGAGTCGCTCGCGCAAAGAATTATTCATTAGATTTCGGGCGAAGGTCTCATCGTCCACCCCGTAGATGTCACGTGGAAGATGGAAGGATTCCCGCAAGGGTAAATCCCATTGTACTATTGAAGTTGTACCATGCAATTATATCCAGTTGCGCCTCTGTGAACAAGTGCGCAGGGAGTATCAGCTAACCACATATCCCAAACGTGATTCCGGCCTCGCGAACACTACAACCGATTAGAGGAAATAACGGATTGTTCAGACCTTGAAATCCGTTCCTTCCTCTAATCTGTTGTAGTGTTGTCTAGCAACGCCGCACCCCCGGAATTACTTTTGAGATGTGTGGTTAAGGGACACTACCCTCCAGGGATGTATGGGATCAAACCTTTGCGGTAAGCTTCCTCCTGGATGTAACGCGGGGCGTAGCGCGCACCTATGATGAACCCGTTCACCGAAATCAGCCAGGCCATTGGATTTTCGTCTATCTTGCATAGTTCTCGTTAACCAACCCATTGGTCAGTCAACCGTCCAGTTGCCGGCTAAGCAATTCCCAAACCCGGATCAATGCCCCAATACGTCAACACTCCTTTCGCGCCTATGCCACGTCAGCTTCACCGATCCAAACTCACGCAAGAGCTCCTGTGCGCGCCGCTGAAACGGCTGCAAGCGCGGCTCCTTCACCTTCCATCGCCCGGCCACCTGCTCGATCACCAGCCGGCTGTCGCCGCGGACTTCCAGGGCGAATTGCCCTGGCTCGTTCCCTGCCAGCCGGATGCCTTTGACGAGCGTCTCCAGAGCGCGAATCAGGGAGAGATACTCGGCCTCATTGTTTGTTACCCGATCCCCATACTCCAGGCGCTGGATACGCTCCTTCCCGTCCCGCGCCCGTACGATCTGGTAGCTGCCGTACCCACGACCAGGATTTCCTTTGCTTCCACCATCGAACGTAATTATGTAGTCCATACTGAACACCAAGAGCCAATGTGATTGACCGTCTGAAGACGAAACCTTTCCGACAACCGGAACCAGGAACTAACTCGCTGGCGCGTTATCTCTACGCACGAACACGGCGATGCGCAAACGCGGGAGTGGCATACACATACCGGGACCAGCCGTTAAAGGCAAGCACCTCGCGGTTCTCGTCGGTGACGACCAGGACTTCCTCATTGCCCTCGTATCTCAAGATCAATGTGACCTCTTCCCTGCCATCATCGACCACGTCGGTGATGCAGCCACGATCGGGGATGCATCCGTGCAGCAGGAATGTTATAAAACACTCCTCGCACGCGGGTAAGATGTTCTCACACAGATTGCGCTCCATTGTGATTCGCATTCTGTCGTGCCCCCTGATTTGCAATCTCACCGTCGGCGGTCGGTGGTCATTCCAGTATGACCAGCGCCTCATCCTTATTCACCGCCTGGCCCTTCGCCACCCTGATCGCCTTGACCGTCCCGGCGCGTGGAGCCCGGATCTCGTTCTCCATTTTCATTGCTTCCAGAATAATTACTGGTTGGCCCGACTTGACTGCAGTACCCTCTTCCACCGGGACGGCGACAACCAGCCCGGGCATAGGCGCCTTCACCGGCAATTCACCCGCCGGGCCGTGAACGCGGCTCTCAATGCGCTGCAGGCGCTTGTGCAGCTCGTCCAGGACTTTCACCGCGTAAAGTTCGCCCTGGATGAAGATATTGTACGCGCCGCCCTCGCCCGGTTCCACGGTAACTTCGTAAGAGCGGTCGTTGAGCAGAATCGAGTAGAGCGCCTTGCCGTCGATGCTGCGTAGATCGACCCGGTAAGACGTGCCGCTGATGATCACCTCCCCATCCGGGCCGACGTCCACTGCAAAGGATTGCTCACACAGATCGGTGTAGTATCTCATCGCATCGCTCCCCGCCGTCCGGCAATTTTCCAGGGGCTGGGACCCTGGCTGGACGTGGTAATGATCCTGGTCGTAGCATGCT
>JBBITV010000402.1:0-4077 GCA_037440585.1 Chloroflexota bacterium | reverse complement strand
AATCTGTTCTTCTACCCAAGTATCAGCCGCCCTATCCCTTTGGTAGACCCCTATTTTTACAAAAGCCAATTCACCGCAAGGGCATATACCGCACTTGACCTTCCCATTCACCTCCAAGACTGCACTCGGCCAGCAACAAAATGTCTTCGATGACGACTCATATAGGAATCTCGCGGCTGACTTCAAATACACCTGGCATAGACTGACCCGTACGGACACGTTCATAGGCATAATGAGTGGGGGCGAGCCAACAAGCGGTCGCGCACGCCTTGTGGGTCGAAGCGCGACTCGTTCTGTTGCCGCACGGCGTTCGCCTGGGCCTCTCTGTGTTGCAAATAAGCCTCCACTTCTGCCGGTCGGCGTAGATAGTAGCCAATCACAGAATATATATCGGCCAACTTCAATGACGGGTACTGCTGAGCGATTTCTTCCGCAGTCGCGCCCTCTGAGAAGGCCGTGATCATGGTCTCTAATGGCAGACGCGTTCGACCGACACGCACAACACAGTTCGCGTCGGCCTGCAATGGAACGACTTCAGGAGTTATGCGGAGCGGCATAGAATTCACGTCATTATTGAAACCAAGACTCCACATCAGACATTTCAAGCGGCCTGAATTTGCCGCCATCCGTGCATATATTGAAGTTGTCGATAGGGACTTCCCTAAAGATAGTCTGGGCCTCTCTTCTGGATAGCCCTACGATGTTATGATGGCAAGGGTCTCCAGTTTTACTGGTCTGCTGGACGAACCTGCACTGCTCAGGAAGGATTTGGGGCTGTATGTTCCAAAAGATAATAGGGGTTCCCGATACATCTTTGTAGAATCTCTCGATATGCTCGCAAACACCCGGGCTGGTTTGTAAAATACACTCTTCGTCAATGACGGATATGCCGCTGCCGTCACTGGACGGCCTGAAAGCAAGACTTTGGAATCGCTGTTTGTCTGGGTCGTAGTAGTTTCTGTGGATAACCCTGATGAAACCCATAGTGCTCCCCAGAATGCGTGAAGTTTAGCGAGTGCTCCCTCGAACGAGAGGTTTTCTTCGTATGCGATTTCCTGGTTGTCCAGTTCGTATACGTAGGTGATAAGTCCATCAGGTTCGATGGTCAGCTCAAGATAGATCGGGCCATGGTAAGCAGTGACTCGGATTTCACCGTCAATCCCAGCAAAAGCATTCGTCTTAATAAAACCAACCTTTTCAGCCTCGGCATTCAAGACCAGGGCTTTAGCAATTGCTTCCTCCGTCGGTGGAACACCACTGCCGAAGTGCCAACCGGCTTGAAGTTGCTTAAAGCTAGTAATTTTATCAGCAGTCTGTGTGATGCGGCTATGCATCAGAGTCAAGTTGTTCATGACACTTCTCTTTCCAGCAGAGCCCTCGCCTCATCCAGTGTCGGGATGCGCAGTCCGGTCTTTTCTTCAAAACCCCTCACAAGGCCATCTATGCCAACGGCTAAGCTCTTCGCCACTGTGTGAGACGTGCTAAGAAAAGCGATGGGCTGATTGTTGTGCAGCAGGACGATTGCGCAATCCATGGGGGAAACTGCGATGGTAAATCCGTTGAAATAGAACTTCTTGTCCGGCGGCAATTCTGCAGCAGCTTGAAGTTGTAGTTGGTTGATATCGGTTGTATCAGACATAACGTTGTCCTTTCGCATTTCGGATATTACAAGGCTACTATAAGCATTAATATTATACCACATCGATCGGGCCGGTCAACGCTGGACGGCGAACGTGTAAACATCACCCCGGCCTGACAGTGTCTCGCCATCGGTTCGCAACTAACGCAAGTACTGGTCAAAGAAGTCAGCGATCATCCTGGTCATCTCGGCGCGCGTTGGACTCATCGCTCCGCCTGATGGCTGGAACATGTGATCGCCGTTCTTGACGATCACCAGCTTGTCCGGGATGCCAGCCGCTTTGAGCCATTCGTCGAGTTTCACCGACAACTGCAAAGGCACGACGTTGTCCTGGTCGCCATGGAAGATCAAGAACGGGGCATCCTCGCGGCGTGGCAGGTTTTGTTCTCTACCGGCCTCGCGCGCGCCTATGGCTCACCGGTTCCGCCTGCCGCCCTCACTCGAACGCCCACCACCCCACAGCCTAATCAGGTAACGCCCACACCCCCGGCGAGGCCGGCCATCATGTCCGACGGCGTAGATCGCGTGAGCCAATATGTCGGCGAGATTGAGGGCTCGTTCCACGAGCGCTGGTTTTACAGCCAGCGGCTCGACCGTGATATGCCTTACTACATTTACCTGCCGCCTGACTATGGCACCGCCGGCCGGCGCTACCCGGTATTGTACATGCTGCACGGCGGCGGCGGCGACCGCGCGGAGTGGGTGGTCTATGGGCTGATTGACATCACCGATCAACAAATTCGTACCGGCAACATCGCGCCGATCATCATTGTCCTGCCGCAAGGTGACCAAGGATGGTGGACTAATCACGCGAACAATGGCCCCAAATGGGGCGACTATGACCATTACTGGACCCCCTACCCGGGCACCCACAACGGGCAATATTGGGTAGACCACGTCTTGGACTACGTGCGGTTCTACACCAACGCGCTGTCGCGCCATTAGTCGTCCTGTCTCTTTTCCATCCACTCCCTCACCCTCCCATCCCCACTCTGGCCAAACCGCCCCGGATCATACCCCGGCAAGTTCAGCGCCGCCCGCTTCTTGTCGATGTGCGCCAGCGACTTCTCCACGATCTGCCCCATCTCCGGCTCGAACTCCAGCTTCCCGCCAAACTTCGCCTCCCACCCCGCGCTCAAGATCCGCCCGACCTCCTCGCTCTTGGCCACCGGCGACTCCATCCCGAACAGCACGTACGCTCCCGACGCGGCGCAGTACGCGCCAATCGCCAGGGCTTTCTCGCTCATCCACTCCGGTGCGACACCGACGGCCGGGATGTCGGCGATGTCGTCGCCCAGGCCGCCCTCGGCTGCCATCTGGGTGAGCACGGTCAGGATGCGGGTGTTGTCCACGCACGAGCCCAGGTGCAGCACCGGCGGGATGCCGATGGCCTCGCACACCTCGCGCAGGCCCGGCCCGGCGGCCTCGAAGGCGGCTTCGCCCAGGAGCAGGCCGTACTTGGCGTTGGCAATCGCCCCACAGCCGGTCTGGACGACCAGCACGTCGTTCTTCAGGAACTCCTGGACGACGAAACGATGGGCAGCGTCCTGCGTCGTGCGTGGGTTGTTGCAGCCGACGACGGCCGCCACGCCGCGCAGGCGCCCGGACATGACGGCGTCGTTCAGGGGCCGGAAAGAGGCGCGGTACGTTCCGCCCTGCATGTAATTGATGTATTCGTGAGAAAAGCCGGGGATGCAATCTTCGGCGATGGCGGGGATTCTCGTCGCACCCCGATTCGGGTAGTTCTCGATCGCCAGGCGCACGATCTCGCGGGCGACTTCCCCAGCCCGGTGCGGCTCGAACTCGATGTGGGTCGAGCCGCAGATTTTCACTTTAGGCGAGGTGGTGATCAGGCGGGTGTGGAAGCGCGCCGAGAGGTCGGCCACGGCTTGCATGATACACTGCACGTCCACCACCATCGCTTCAACGGCCCCGGTCAGGATCGCCAGCTCCTGGTTCAGGAAGTTCCCGGCCGAGGGCACGCCCTGGCGCATCAGCACCTCGTTCGAGGTGCAGCAGATGCCGCACAGGTTGATCCCCTGCGCCCCGTGCGCCCGGGCATACTCGATCATCTTCGGCTCGCGCGCCACGGCGACGATCATCTCTGAGAGGGTTGGCTCGTGGCCGTGGATGACGATGTTGACCTGGTCGTCTTTGAGCACGCCCAGGTTGACCCGCGCTACGCGCGGGCTGGGGGTGCCGAAGAGGATGTCGGACAGGTCAGTAGCGAGCATCGAGCCGCCCCAACCGTCGGCCAGGGCGGCACGGAGGGCCTGGTTGAGGATGTGCTCGGAGTCCTGGTCGTCGCCCATGTGGGTGCGGTGCAGGGTCTCGACCACCTCGCGGTCGATGCCCCGCGGCGCCACGTCGTGCATGCGCCACAGGGTCTGCCGCTTCTGTGGAGCGCGCTTGACGTAAGCCAGCTCACCCCGCTGCTG
>JBBITV010000401.1:0-4099 GCA_037440585.1 Chloroflexota bacterium | reverse complement strand
CAGGTCTCAAAGACCTGTCAGATCTGAGTGGCACTGCGAGCCCGCTTTATGGAGGCATGGCCATGTCTCGCGCAAGGGGCTGGCTCAACGCGTTGTTGGAGCCGGGAAGCAGTAATGCTATCATATTGATCCTCATCTGTACTAATCTCCTGTTCAATATCGTCGCCAACGCCAGTTTCAAGGTCTCGGCGTCCAGTCCTACCTGGCGCGGCTTCGTGACCTGGCAGGTCGTGGGTAATCTGGCCGGGTTCATCACCGTGCTGACGCTGACCGGCCTCCTACGCTTCATTCCACTGCACATGGCCTATCCGATTACCACCGGGCTGGCTGTGCTCGGCGTTGAGATCGTTGCAGCAGGAATGCTGTTCCGCGAGCCAATCACGCCGGTGCAATGGCTGGGCGCCTTACTGGTGGCCATCGGGATCGCTCTGATCGGCAGGCGGTGAGCCATGCGCGCGCTGATTCGTACTTTTGACGGGCTGCTACGCCGGGCCTATGGTGTGTTTGAGTTCTGCGACGACCCAAACTGCGTGCTCCGGCTACGGGTGACCCGAGCTTCCCACACCCTGTCCCTGCAGGGGAACGTGCTACCCGCCGGCACTCCGGTTCTGGAACTGCATCTCTGGAATGAGCATATCCCGCCCATCCCGCCGGAAGGTCCTGACCTAGCCTGGGCAATACGAAGTCGCCGCATGCTGATCGATTCCTTGCGCGCTGTCGCCCATCAGATTCGGTATGACCCGCGCCTGGCCGGTGTGCAGGCTATAAGGGGAGTCACTGTGCTTCTCCCCCCCGGCGACGGCTCAGGGGGCAGAGGACTCATGAAGCGATTGGGCTTTGTCGTGTTTCCGTACTGCAGCCCGCTAGGACGTTTCGGCGAGTTCTGGGAGAACCTGTATTCGTGGGGAATCATGTGGGCTTTCAACGAGGTTAGCCTGAGGCACCGGCAACTCATCCGGCTGCGCCGTACCGAAGTGTGGATGTCGGTGAACGAATTCCTCCGGCGTTACGACTAATGGGTCGTCAACAACTGCTCGACGGCCTCGGCCAGTTGCGCCAGGTTGCTCACCTCGTGGACTGCGTCGCACAGGGGTAGGTACTCCAGCATGTCGCTATCGCCCGTGCCCCACAGACGCGGGTTTTCGGGGTTGAGCCAGATGATGCGTTTGGCGCGACGCTTGATCTCCTGGAACAGGTCCAGACGCGGATCGCTGTAGTTGTTGCGGCCGTCGCCGCAAATGATCACCGTGGTGCGGCGGTCGAGGGTGTCGAGGTAATTACGGTAGAAGTGGGCCAGGCTGAAGCCAAGGTCGGTGTTGTAGTAGCCGGGCTGCAAGCGTTCGAGCACCTGGCTCACGGCCCGCTCGGGCCGCTGTGTGGTGAAGTCCTCGCTAATGTCGTAGAGGTCAGCGATGAAAGCAAAACTGCGCGCCCGGGCGACCTGGTCCTGGAGCTCGTACACCAGGCGCAGCATGAATTCGGCAGTGGGGCGGACCGAGGTGGAAAGGTCGCAGAGCATGACCAGCTTGGGTTTAAGGTGCCGGCGCTTGTGGCGCAACTCGACCGGGACACCGCCGTAGCGCAGGTTGGTGCGAATCGTGGCCTTGGGATCCAGGATGCCCTTCTTGCCGCGCTTGTGGCGCAGGGCCGCCCGGCTGCGCAGTTGGGCAGCCAGCCGGCGGACCTGGTCACGCAGTTGATTCGCCTCGGCCTCCGTCAGGGATCGCAGGGGACGCTGCATCAGGTCGGCCTCGTCCATCCGGCGCGGCTGCTGTTGCGTCGCCTGGCGGGCCAGGCTGGCTCCGACGTATTGGCCTACCTGCTCGGCCAGCGCCTGGCGGTTCGCGTTTACCAGTTCCTGAAGCTGGTGGAGCGCCTCCTGGCTCATACCGGCCTGTTCGAGCGTCTGGTACAGGGCCTGGAGTGCCTTTTCGAGCTCCTCCCAGCCCATCTCGCGCAGCATGCGCCGGGTCAGCCAGGGCTGCTGGAAAGCGCGGTTGGCCTGGGACACGCCCGCCCGGTCGCCGATGCGGCGCATGTCGTCACGCGAGGGAGCCTGGCCGGAGAGAAGCCAGCTCAGGAGCTGGGCCACCCGTTCGAGGAGCGCCCGCGTGGATGCATCCATCCGGTCCATGCGGCCCTGGCCGCCGTCCTGCGGCGAACCATTCCCCTGCGGTGGCTGCATCATCGCCCGGAGTTGTGCCAGTTCCTCAGGCGTCAGACGCTGGCCCGACATCAGCTTCTGCAACATCTGTCTCAACTGCGCCGATAACGCTCTCAACGCCTGTTCCAGCGCCGCCTGATCCTGGGAGCCGAGGCCCTGCTGGGGAGACATAAGCGGTGGCCCGCCGCTGCCGAAGTAGAGCGGAAACAGCCGGTCGAAGGTCGGTAGATCGTTGTGCTCTTTGACGAGGGTCGCACGCAGCGCCAGGCGAAATAGCCCCCGGTCCGCAATGCCGGCCTGCTCAATAGCCTTGAAACAATCCTCGCTCTCGGCAATGGAGATGCGCACACCCGCAGCGCGTAGCCCGGCGATGAACTCAACGATTCGGTCGTCCATCCACGCCTCCCATCTCCATCGCTCGGCGGGCGCGCTGCACATCGGTCTCGTGCTTGAGCAGCACAGTCATCGTGTTCTCGAATGTTGTTCTGTCCAGCGAGCGAGCATTCAGCATGACCAGTGCGCGTGCCCAGTCCAGCGTCTCGCTGATGCTAGGCTGTTTCTTCAGATCGATCTGGCGCAGGCGATGCACCGCCTCGACGGCCTGCCGAGCCAGGTTGGGCGCCAGCTCCGGCACCTTTACCCGCACGATGTTCAACTCGGCCTCGACGCTCGGGTAGTCGAGGTAGAGATACAGGCAGCGGCGCTTGAGGGCCTCGCTAAGCTCACGGGTGTTGTTGCTGGTCAGGAGGACCAGCGGCATCTGCCTGGCCTTCAAGGTGCCCAGCTCGGGCACGCTGACCTGGAAATCGCTGAGCACTTCGAGGAGAAACGCTTCAAACTCTGCGTCGGCCCGGTCTATCTCGTCGATAAGCAGCAGCGCCGGCCTCTCGGAAAGGAGCGCGCGCAGAAGTGGGCGTGCCAACAAGAAGCGCATGGAGAAGAAGACGTCTTCCTCGGCCGCCAGCCGGTCGGCGGCTTCGGTGAGCGAATTCGTATCGGCTAGAAGATCGTGGAGCTTATCGCGGAGGAGCTGGGTGTAGAGCATCTGCTTCGCGTATTCCCACTCGTAAAGCGCCTTGGTCTCGTCCAGTCCTTCGTAGCATTGCAGGCGAATCAGCTCACGGCTGGTGGATGCCGCCCACGCCTTGCCCAGCTCTGTCTTGCCGACGCCGGCCGGTCCCTCGGCCAGTACCGGCTTCTCCAGCCGCTCCGCGAGGAACAGGACGGTAGCGATTTCGTCGGAGGCGATGTATTGTTGGCCCGTGAGAGCGGTTTGGATGTCTCGGGTAGAATTGAACATGATGTCCTCTTCAGAAGAAATTTTACGGATCACGCACAAATTAGATTTATCGGGAATAAGGTGCGTGGCACGTCCGATAGGCATAGCATAGCGGTAAATCAACGTGCCACGCACCTCGCAGCTTATTTCCGATAATATCTATTATAGACATCGCCACGGTGATCGCCAATTGCAGGGTCACAACTGTCATCGTGTCCTCCAAACTTGGCCGTGTGGCTGACTTGTCTTTCAACGATATCCCTTTTCGTGCAGCAACTTGTCCAACCGGGTGGACTCTTCATCGGATAGGGGGGGGGGAGGGGGAGGTTGGTGATAGTCAATCTGCAACCCATAGGCTCCCCGTTCATAGACGGCGGCCACGGCCGCCCCTAGATCCAGGGGCACGTCCGGGTCGGGTTCGAGCAACGGCACGGGGAGTACGGGCAGCTTGTCCGCCAGTTGTATGGGCCACACATCAACTGTGGGGCGATTGGCCGGGGCCGGAGTGATCGTGGCTATGCCTGATAGCGGCTCGCCTAGTGGCGGTTGGGGTTGCCACACGCCGACATCCGGGCGAACGCCGTGGACCTGAACCTGTGCGACCTCTATGACCTCGTACGTGACATAAGGCATCAAGCGGGCGACGTAACGCGGCT
>JBBITV010000400.1:354-4102 GCA_037440585.1 Chloroflexota bacterium | reverse complement strand
GATTTGGTCATTGATCTTGGCCATTTTCTCCTACTTGTCTGCCTGGCTACTTGCATGTTATAATAGCTATAGGAGGTACACCTTCGTGCACTTGAGCCGCGAAGAAGTCGAACATATTGCTGAACTCGCCAAGTTGGGCCTGACTGAGGAGGAGAAGGCACGCTTTGCGCAGCAACTCTCGGCCATCCTGGAATATGCCGAGACCCTCCAAAAACTGGACACCGCCGCCATCCCCCCGACCGCCCAGGTGCTGGCCCTGCAAAATGTGATGCGTCCAGACGAGGTGACCGTGCATTTCCCTCGCGAAGACGTCCTGGCCAACGCCCCGGCGACCGAGGACGGGTACTTCAAGACCCAGGCAGTCTTCGAATGAAAACCCAAATCCCAATGACCAAATCCCAACGAATTCCAGGCTATTTGGTCATTGGTCATTGATCATTGGTCATTGGTATATGAGAGTAGCCTGGTTTGGTCACCAGTCACGCGGGCGCGGCGATGGCCTGGTGACTTACTCCCTGGAACTGACTGAAGGGCTGCGCCGCCGGGCCGCCGAGGTCTTCTTCTTCTACCACGACGTCGACGACGAGCGCAGCGACGATCCGCGCAGCATCCGAATTGGGTCCTTCAACATTGGCAACCACGCGATTATTTCCTCGCCGGGGGCCGCACGCCTGATCGATGCTACCCTGCGCCAGGAACGGATCGAAGTCGCCCATGCCTCCCTGTCCTTCTCGTTGCTGGATTTCAGCCTGCCCGACTTATGCCACGATGCAGGCATTCCCATCGCAGCGACCGTGCATTTTCCGTACGACCGACGTTGGAGGTTATGGAGCAGCGGCTCTCGAGCGGTCTACCTGCTCTGGTCTGGCTCCTTGTCGCGGTACGACGCCGTCATTGTCTTCTCCGAGGGTCAGAAAGAGTTGCTGGCAGGGTACGGCGTCCCACGCGAGAATCTGTGCGTCATCCCGAACGGGGTCGACGTCGAAAAGTGGTGTCCCGGGCCATCGGATTACAAGGACGAGATCGGCGCCAGGCTCCTCATCGTCTATATGGGCCGGGTGGACCCGGAAAAGAATGTGGGAGAGCTACTCGAGGCGTTCACCGGCCTGAATCTGCTGCCGACGTACAAGGTGGTGATAGTAGGCGATGGATTGGACCGGGAACGCTTGCAAGATTATTACCGCCGCGATCCGCGCGTGGTGTTCACCGGCCTGATCCGGGACGCAGCTACCCGCGTGCGCATCCTGCGCGCCGCCGATATTTTCGTGTTGCCATCGGACGTAGAGGGACTGTCGTTGGCCATGTTGGAAGCCATGTCCTGTGGCGCGCCCACGATCGCCACCGACGTCGGGTCGGACGGAGAGGCATTGGCGGGGGCAGGCATCGTCATCGATCCCCGCGAATTGCGGGCGCAACTGCCCCTGGCGCTACAGACATTGATCGATTATCCCGAATTCCGTGAGGCGCTCGGCCGGCGGGCGAGGCAGCGTGTCCTGGAGCGGTATTCCCTGGAAGCCAATATCGACCAGGTGCTGGAGTTGTATCGCGAGTTGCGAGGAAACCGGTGAATCCATGTTGGCGCAGATCAACTCTCTGACTGAGGAAGAAACGCGAGCTATCGCCGAGTTCGAGACGCGACTGCACGACGCACTGCCCGGCCGGGTGCGAAGTCTGATTTTGTTTGGGTCGAAAGCACGCGGCGACGCGCACCCTGACTCGGATGTCGACCTGTTGGTGGTGCTTGACGAAGTTGATCCACAGGTCCGAGACACCGTTGCTGCCGCTGAGTGGGATGCCTTTGAAAAGACCGGCGTGATGCTGGAGCCGCACGTCTATGGTCGAGATGAAGCGCAGCGCCGGAGTGCACTTGGCACGCCCTTCATGGTGAACGTGGCGCGAGTATGAATATGACAAGCCCTTCAGCCTTAAAGATGCCCAAGGCTGGATGGACAAAGCGACCGAATTTGTGAACGCGATCCAGGCTGCTGTGCAAATCTGGCTGGCCGAAGAAGAGGGCGAAGAATAACTTGGACCTACATCGTCTTACCATCCACGCCGCTCACGGCATGCTCAAAAATGGCGACATCACCAGCGTCGAGCTGACTGAGGCGCTCGTGGAGCGCATCTTGCAAGTGGACAACGACGTGCGCGCCTACCTGACCCTGACGCCGGAGCTGGCCCTGGAGCAGGCGCGGGCAGCCGACGCGCGCCGGGCGGCCGGCGAGGATGATCCGCTATTGGGTATCCCCCTGGCGCTCAAGGACGTGATCTGCACCAATGGCGTGCGCACCACCTGCGGCTCCTACATTCTGGAGAACTTCGTCCCGCCTTACGATGCGACGGTTTACCAGCGTCTCCAGAAGGCGGGGGTTGTGCTCCTGGGCAAGACGAACATGGACGAGTTTGCGATGGGCTCCTCGACCGAAAACTCGGCCTTCTTCCCCACGCGCAATCCGTGGCGACTGGATCGGGTACCGGGCGGCTCCAGCGGTGGGAGCGCCGCCGCCGTCGCCGCCGACGAGTGCCTGGCGGCGCTGGGCTCGGATACCGGCGGCAGCGTGCGCCAGCCAGCCTCTCTGTGTGGCGTCGTCGGGCTGCGCCCGACGTACGGACGGGTCTCGCGGTACGGCCTGGTCGCTTTCGCCTCGTCGCTCGACCAGATCGGGCCGATTACCAAAGATGTGCGGGACACGGCATTACTGCTGCGGACTATCGCGGGATACGACCCGCTGGATTCGACTTCGCTCAAAGTGCCAGTGCCGGATTACGAAAAAGCGTTAACAGCGGTTGACAGTCTGAGAGGGACGCGGGTGGCGGTGCCAAAGGAGTATTTCGTCGAAGGAATGGAGCCAGGCGTTGCAGCGGCCGTCCGCCAGGCAGTCCGGGTGCTGGAGGGGCTAGGTGCCGAAATAGGCGAAGTCTCCCTACCCCACACTGAGTACTCATTGCCGGCCTACTACCTGATCGCCCCGGCTGAAGCTTCAGCCAACCTGGCTCGCTACGACGGGGTAAAGTATGGCTATTCGTACCCGGACGCGGAAGATATGTGGGATGCGATGCGCAAGACGCGCCAGAACGGGTTCGGTGCCGAGGTCAAGCGCCGCATCATGTTGGGCACCTACGCCCTGTCTGCTGGCTACTATGATGCTTACTACCTCAAGGCGCAAAAAGTGCGCACCCTGATCAAACAGGATTTCGACCGCGTCTTCGAGCGTTTCGATGTCATCGTCGGGCCCACCTCGCCGACCGTCGCTTTCCGCCTGGGCGAGAAGACGGATGACCCGCTGCAAATGTATCTGTCGGACGTGTTCACGTTGGCGCAAGCCCTGGCGGGTATTCCCTGTATCTCGGTGCCATGTGGATTCTCAGAGGGCCTGCCGGTGGGCTTGCAAATCCTGGGCAAAGCCCTGGATGAGATAACAGTTTTGCGTGTGGCTTATGCTTACGAGCAAGCAACGGGATGGCATAAGCATAGGCCCGATCTCTGGTGAAACTGCTGAAGGAGACGTTCATAAGCGCCAGTAGTGTAACAGCAATCCTCGAGCCCCTTATCAAACGAGGGGTCTTTAAGACACCCGAAAGCGCGGCAAGAGAGTTAGCTCAGGATTATGTTTTGCGACAGATCGCACACTATCAAGTTGTGATCGAGAGTCTGGAGCAGAAGTATGGGCTAAATTACGAGCAGTTTACGCAAGTTTCTCGAAAAGCAAGGAGGAACCGACCAATGAAGGTCATCATTCCCGTCCCC
>JBBITV010000400.1:0-344 GCA_037440585.1 Chloroflexota bacterium | reverse complement strand
GCCGGGAGGGGCACCCGCCTACAGCCCCACACCTACACCAAACCCAAACCCCTGGTAACCGTCGCCGGTAAGCCGGTCCTGGGCCACATTCTGGATAAGCTGACCGGCCTGGGTGTCGAAGAGGTTGTCTTTATTACTGGTTACCTTGGCGAGCAGATCGAAGATTATGTTCGGATGAACTACACTTTTCGGGCACACTATACCGAGCAAACGGAACTCAAGGGCCAGGCACACGCAATTCGTCTTGCCTGGCCCTATGTCGACGGGCCGGTGCTCATCATCTTTGTCGATACCATCTTCGAGGCGGACCTGACCAGGTTGAAAGGTATCAAATCTGATGGCGT
>JBBITV010000399.1:0-4109 GCA_037440585.1 Chloroflexota bacterium | reverse complement strand
AGCCGCCTGGCTCATCGACCACGGCCAGACCAACCGCCTGGAATCCGCCATTGCCAAATGTTACGCCACCGACATCGCCATGCAGGTGACGACGGACGCGGTCCAGATTTTCGGCGGGTATGGCTACAGCAAAGAATACCCCGTCGAGAAGTACATGCGCGATGCCAAGTTGTTACAGATTTACGAGGGTACGAACCAGATCCAGCGCGTGGTAATCTCCCGCGTGCTGTTGAGTTAATACTGTCACCCTGAGCGGAGCGAAGGGTCTCTTCGTCACCAGGCACCGCGATTTGCACCGAGATGCTTCGCGGAGTTTACCCTGAGCGTGGAATTAGCGAGATTCTTCGCTTCGCTCAGAATGACACGAAGGGCTCAGCATGACATCGAGGAGGATTTCATGAACATCGTCGTCTGTCTAAAGCAGGTCCCAGACACTGCGTCCAAGATCGTCGTCAAGGATGGGCGAGTGCTAGAAGAGGGGTTGACGTGGGTGGTCAACCCGTACGATGAATATGCCGTGGAGGAGGCCCTCCGGATCAAGGAAAAGCTGGGCGGCAAGGTGACACTGGTCACCGTGGGACCAGAGCGCGCCAAACAAGCCCTCAAGGATGCCCTGGCCCTCGGCGCCGACGAGGGCATCCACGTCACCGACCCGGCCTTCGAAGGCGTCGGCCCCTACGGTGTAGCCACTATCCTGGCGGCGGCTCTCCAGAAAATCCCGTACGACATGATCTGGGCGGGCTGGAAAGGGGTGGACCTGGACCAGGGCCAGACGGCCATCATCCTGGCCGAGAAGCTGGGCCTGCCTCACGTGTCGTTTGTAACCAAGATCGATATTGCCCCGGACGGGAAGAGCGCCACCGTTCAACGTGAGGTCGAGGGGGGTAAAGAAGTCGTCCAGACGCAGCTACCGGCCGTCTTCACGGCCCAGAAAGGGCTGAATGAGCCACGCTATGCCTCCCTGAAGGGGATTATGGCGGTGAAGAAAAAGGTCATCCCCGAGTGGAAGGCGGCCGACCTGGGATTGAATCCGGATGGCCTCGGCTCGCGCAAGGTCGAGCTGGTCGAAGTGGTCCCGCCGCCGGAGCGTGCCGCCGGCCGCGTCATCCCGGGTGCGCCCGAGGAAGCGGCCAAGGAGCTGGTGCGGCTGCTCCACGAAGAAGCGAAGGTTTTCTAGGAGGGGAAGACCATGTCGAATAATGTTCTGGTGATCGCTGAACAGCGCGGCGGAACCCTGAAGAAGGTCACTTTTGAACTGCTGACCGCGGCCCAGCAGGTGGCTGGCAAGTGGGGGGGGCAGGTCGACGCGGTGGTCTTGGGTGCAGGGGTCAGGGCTCTGGCCGAGCTACTGGCGCAGGCCGGCGCTGCCAAAGTCTACGTGGCCGACGACCCGGCTCTGGCCCGGTATTCGCCGGACGGATACGCCGGGGTCCTGGCGAACCTGGTCAGGCGGGTCGAGCCGGCGGTGGTATTGGTGAGTGCGACGTTTTGGGGGAAGGACCTGGCGCCGCGGGTGGCAGCGAAGGTGAAAGCTGGCCTGGCGTCGGACGCGACGGGGATAGAGGGTCAGGACGGTGGGCGCTTGCTCGTCACCCGGCCGATTTACGCCGGCAAAGCCATTGCCAAAGTCCGCATCAACACGACGCCGCAGATGGTGAGCCTGCGGCCGAACAGCTATCCGCCCGCGGCCCTCGAGGCCGGCCGCGCGGCGAACGTCGAGGCCGTGGTGCTGGACGGTTATCAGCCCCAAGCGGTCGTGACCGATTTCGTCAAGGCCGGAGGTGAAAAGTTAGACGTGGCCGAGGCGAATATCATCGTGTCCGGCGGGCGTGGGATGGGTGGTTCCGAACAGTATGCTATCCTGGAAGAGCTGGCGAGCGTACTCGGCGCGGCGGTCGGCGCCTCACGCGCGGCAGTAGACGCCGGCTGGCGGCCCCACTCCGACCAGGTCGGGCAGACAGGTAAAACCGTATCGCCCAATCTGTACATCGCCTGCGGTATCTCCGGGGCGATCCAGCACCTGGCCGGGATGAAGACTTCCAAAGTGATAGTCGCCATCAACAAAGACCCCGATGCGCCGATCTTCAAGGTGGCGGACTATGGCATCGTCGGGGATTTGTTCAAGGTCGTGCCACTATTTACGGAAGAAGTCAAGAAGCTGAAGGCCGCCGAGTAGGAGGGTCAGAAGTAGACCTGACAGGTCTTTGAGACCTGTCAGGTCTTCGTTTGCCCAAAGCTTGCCTTTGGGGTATACTTCTGCTCATGCAACGCCAGGAGCGCGATCACCTCGTCTACTACCAATTCGCCGAACTTAATGGCCGTGACGGAGTCCGTCACGGCATTTTCACACGTCTCGGCGGCGTCAGCGCGGCCCCGTGGGCCACGTTGAACCTGGGTCACACTGTCGGCGATGACCTGGTGGCAGTGGAGACGAACCACGAGCGGGTCTGCCAGGCGCTCGGAGTGCGTCGCGCCGAGATTGTTACTTCGCGCCAGGTGCACGGGAATCGCGTCGCGGTGGTCGGCCAGGCCGAACGGGGCCAGGTGGTGCCAGCAACTGATGGGCTGATCACGAACAAGCCCGGCACAGTCCTATTGCAGCGCTTCGCCGACTGCGTGCCCATCATCCTGTACGACCCGGTCCAGCACGCTGCCGGGCTGGCCCACGCTGGCTGGCGTGGGACAATCGCTCAGGTCGCCCGGCGCACCGTTGAGGCGATGGGCGCTCACTTCGGCAGCGACCCGGCGGACTTGTGCGCAGGCGTGGGCCCCGGCATCGGGCCGTGCTGCTACCAGGTCGGGCCTGACGTCACCCAGCAGGTGCAGAGGACGTTCGAGAATACGAACGGGCTGCTGGCCCGCAGGCCGGATGGCTCATGGCACCTGGACCTGTGGGCGGCGAACGCGAACCAACTGGCTGGCGCCGGGGTTGAACACGTCGAGGTCGCGGAAATATGTACCGCCTGCCGGGTGGACGAATGGTTCTCTCATCGAGCGGAGCGGGGCCGGACTGGGCGGTTTGGGGTGGTTGTGATTCTAGGTTAGCGAGGATGGTTAAGATGGCTGTTCAAACAGAAGATCACGTCTTGTCGCTGATAAAGAAATACCAAGACCAAATCAGAGCTTTTGGCGTACAAAGACTTGGTTTATTCGGCTCCTTCGTCCGTGGAGAACAGACTGAAAATAGTGATATAGATCTTCTGGTGGAGTTTGATCCAGGCAAGAAGACTTTTGATTCCTTTATCCATCTGGCCTTCTTCTTGGAGGAGTTGTTTGGAAGACCTGTTGAGTTAGTAACGCCCGAGTCGCTCAGTCCCTACATTGGTCCTCATGTCATGAAAGAGGTTGAATATGTCACTATCGGGACTTGAATACCTGCAACACATCTTGAACGAGACACAGTATCTGACGGACCGAGCCAAGGGGCTGAACAAAGACAAGTTCATGCGCGATGAGACGCTCAAGAGAGCCTTTGTGCGCAGTATCGAGATCATTGGTGAAGCAACGAAACAGGTCCCGGATGACCTCAAACAAAAGTACAGCCACATTGAATGGAGAGCCATGGCTGGTATGCGCGACCGGCTGATACACGGGTACTTTGGTGTAGACTATGACATCGTTTGGGATGTTGTGGTCAACAAGGTGCCGGTGCTCGAGCAGGAGATCAAGCATATCATTCAGAACGAAACTGCCGACGGTCAGTAGCTCGACAATGTTAAATTCGCCCAAATGTCATTGCGAGGCGCGCAGTTTGCGCCGAAGCAATCCCCTACGTCGGCTTGATCACAGCTCGGGGATTGCTTCGCTGCCCGCCACGCTTCGCTCGCGGCTTCGGCTCGCAATGACAGATTTAACATTGTCGAGGTAGTCTGGAGTCGAGGTGGAACAGCTCGAAGCTAATCTCAGGGCTGTACAAGACCGTATCGCGGCAGCGGCGCGGCGTGCCGGCCGCGATCCCGCCGACGTAACCTTGGTAGCCGTCACCAAGACCGTGCCGCCGCAGCGTATCCTTGCCGCTTATGAGCTTGGTCTCCGGCACTTTGGCGAGAACCGTGTCGAGGAAGCAGTCCCGAAGATCCCAGAGGTGGCACGCTTGCTAGAGAAAGAAA
>JBBITV010000398.1:2080-4112 GCA_037440585.1 Chloroflexota bacterium | reverse complement strand
CCTCTTTCGGCGGCGAATCGCTGTGCGGGAACGAGATTCTTCGCTCCGCTCAGAACTTGTCCTGAGCAAAGCGAAGGAATGACATAAAGCCAAAGTATCGTTGTAGTACTAAGGAGGCTGCTATGTCTACACCTGCGTGGTCCCACGTGGTCCGCTTTACCTTGTGCGTCCTGTCTCTGACCCTGTTGGGCGGCGGGCTGGCCAGCACGTCGAAGCCGGCGGCAGCCGCGCTCCCGGCCCCGCTAAAACTGGAGGCCGGCGCCCTGCCCAACGGGCGTATTCAACTGCGGTGGGACTATAACGGCCCCCAGGACGTCCGTTTCCTGGTCGAACGCAGTCCCCATCCCCCGGCCGCCTATGCGCCCATAACGACGTTACCCCTCGGCACCCGGGTCTATACCGATACGCCGCCCCAACTGGACACGACCTACTGGTACCGCCTCCAGGCGGTCAATGAGACGGCAGCTTCTGTCTATAGCAACGAGACTTACAATGCCACCTTCGACCAGGTACCCTGCCTGGACGAAAGCTACCTCCTGGTGTTGATCAACGAGCTGCGGGCTGAGCCGGCCCTGGCCGGCGAACTGCAGGCCCCGCCGGTCCCCCCACTGGTCTACAACCCGCTTCTCAACTACGCCGCCCACTCCCACAGCCAGGCGATCCTCAACTCTGGCTACCAGATCGGCCACTGCGATCTGGTCGGCCGCTGCCCGACCGAGCGCGCCCACGCGGTGGGTTACGAAGGACCCGTCTCGGAGAACCTGATTGTGGGCCAGCATGGTCCAGGTGCCGTCGAGAGCGCCCATTCCTCCTTCTCGCGTAGCGGCGGACACCTGGCCAACATGCTCAATCCCGGATCGAATGAGGTTGGGCTGGGCCATACTTTCGATCCAGACAAGGGCGACTCGACATGGCATGGCCAGTTCACCGAGACCTTCGGCTACCGCCCGGGCGTCGTCATCCCGGCCCTGCCGTCAGGGATCGTCGTGCCCTATACCGGCAACACCCAAACCGAATTCACCTACCTTGTCAACTTCTACGATCCTGACGGACGCGCACCCCTCCGCGCCGAGGTCGTCATCGACGGGCAGCCACGCCCGATGCAACTGCGCTCCGGCCGTCCGGCTCACGGCACTTATGCCTACACCACGCGGCTATCGCGAGGCGCGGATCACACGTACTTCTTCGCCTTTGAATTGGCCACTGGCCAGCACGCCCGGCTGCCCGAATCTGGGAGCTACAATTATCCGGATGTCGATGACGGCGATGCCGTTCTGAGCGTACCTGGCAGGCACCCGACCATTCGCCACGCGATGGAGCTTGCGGAGGCCGGCAACATCGTGCGCGTGGCACCAGGCAGATACCAGGAAAACGTCTGGGTCAAGCCTGGCGTGCGACTCGTGGGCGCCGGCCCGGATGTAACGATTCTCGATGGCCAGATGCGGGGACACACCGTCAGCCTGGGCGCTGGCGCCACGGTCGAGGGGTTCACCATCACTGGCGGTGGGATCGAAGGCGATCACTTTGTCGCGGGCATCTGGCACACCGAAGGATCGGGCACCATCCGCAACAACCGGCTCACGGGCAACAACGTCGGCATTTTCGCCTGGTGTTTCCAGCCGACGTGCGGCGTCCAGCTTCTCATTCAGAACAACCTCATCGACCACAACCGGCGCATCGGCATCGACGACAACGGCATACCGGTGATGCGCATCGTCAACAACACCATCGTGGATAACGGGATGGGACTGGCGGTGGGTAACGACCTCTCGTTCGTAGAAAACAATGTCATCGTCAACCCGGGCGCCCACGGGCTCGAGACCTACAACCGCCGGCCGGTGATCCGCTACAACGACGTTTGGGGTAACGCACCCAACTTCCTCAATTTCACGCCCGACCCGACCAACCTCTCCGTCGACCCACGCTTCGCCAATCCTGCCACCCACGACTACCATCTGGCCTCCGGCTCCCCGGCCATCGACGCTGGCGACCCGGACCCAACCTACACCGCCGCCGACGGTTCGCGCAACGG
>JBBITV010000398.1:0-2070 GCA_037440585.1 Chloroflexota bacterium | reverse complement strand
TCTACAATGACCTGGACGGCACGCGCAACGACATGGGCGCGTACGGAGGCAGCGCGGGGATTGGCCTGGGGCGGGTATGGAATATCTATCTCCCCGGGATTATGCGGCAGGGAACTCAGTCATGACCCGATCTATCCACGAGGATTTGCGCCGCCTGTTGCTCAGCCTGGACGGGCGCGGCTACCCGGCCTATCGTGACCTCCGGGGCCGGTATGCCTTCTCCGGCTTCGACCTGGCCATCGACCACATCCAGCCGGACCCGTTTGCGCCACCCAGCCGGATGCGCGTGTTCGTTGCGGCGGCGATAGCCGCTTTCCCGCCCGACCTGTACCGCAATCGCAGCCGTGCCGTCGCCCTGGGCGACTACCTGGCCCGCTGCTTTGCTGAGGTCTGCCAGCAGATGGCCCGCCAACGGCCGGCCATCGCCATCGACCGCCCGGGTCAGGAAATCCTGGACCGGACAGCCGTGTTAATCGACCGGGGGCAGATCGAGGCGCGCTTCACCGTTGCCCTGCCCGCCGCGGGGCGGCGCATTCTAGGCCGCCAGGCCGCCGAGACCCTGTGCACCGATTTGCCGCAAATCGTCGACCGCGCACTGCTCTATCGCAACCAGTTTCAGGCGGCCGTGGTCAAACATCTGGAAACGGCCGAAGACGCCGACGCCCTGCGTGCTCAGCTCCGGGCCCGGCGCCTGGTGGCCTTCGTCGCGGATGGCGCGATTCTGCCCCGTCGCAGCGGGGTGGACGACCGGCCCCTCGACAAAGGGGCCGTGCCCTTCCAGGCACCCGACAGCCTGCGCGTCACCCTCGACCGGCCCAACGGCGGCCCGATCACCGGGTTGGGCATCCCCGAAGGGGTCACCCTGATCGTCGGCGGTGGGTTCCATGGCAAATCGACCCTGCTCCAAGCTCTCGAGCGCGGTGTCTACAACCACGTCCCTGGCGACGGCCGCGAAGGTGTTGTCGCGGACGAGGCAGCGGTCAGAATCCGGGCCGAAGATGGGCGGAGCGTGGCCTGTGTCGACATCAGCCCGTTCATCAACAACCTGCCCTTCGGCAAGGATACCCGCTGCTTCACCACGGACAACGCCAGCGGCAGCACCTCCCAGGCGGCCAACATCATCGAGGCCGTCGAGGCCGGGGCGCGTCTCCTCCTGGTGGACGAGGACACCTCGGCCACCAACTTCATGATCCGCGACCACCGGATGCAGGAACTCATCGCCAAGGACCGCGAGCCGATCACGCCCTTCATCGACAAAGTCCGCCAACTCTACGCCGAGTACGGTGTCAGCACCATCCTGGTCATGGGCGGCTCCGGCGACTATTTCGACGTGGCGGACACGGTCATCGCCATGGAGAACTACCTTCCGCACGACCTCGCCGCCCGCGCCCACGCCATCGCTCAGAAATACGCCGCCGAACGCCGGTCCGAAGGCGGTGACCACTTCGGCCCGCTGACACCGCGCACCCCCGACCCCGCCAGCATCGATCCCAGCCGTGGTCGCCGGGAAGTGAGCCTCAAGGCACGTGGCCTACGCGCTCTATCCTTTGGTCGGGCCGAAATCGACCTGGCGGCCGTCGAGCAACTGGTGGACGACGGCCAGGTGCGGGCGATTGGCCACGCTCTCAACTACGCGCGAGAGCAGTTTATGGATGGCAAACAGACGGTGGCGGAGATTCTTGATCGGGTGATGGCGGACATAGAGGCAAGGGGTTTGGATATCCTCACCCCCTGGCCAATGGGCGACCTGGCCCAGTTCCGCCGGTTCGAGCTGGCAGCGGCTTTGAACCGGCTGCGTGGGCTAAGGGTGCGACATCGGTAGTTGGTCGTTGGTCGTAATAGACGAGGGGGGCAAAAGTCGCACACCGGATTCTTTCAATCCAACCCATCCCAAGCTTCCGAGCAGTTCCACCAAAGCGATCTCGCACTTGATAGCGCCACCCGGTGTGCGACTTCTGCCCCCCTCGTTAACCCAACCACTAACGGTGGGAGTCGCCGGCGTACAACACCATTGTTGCACACCGGCTTTATATCATATCAATAATAATTATACCATATAGTTGAAAATTT
>JBBITV010000397.1:0-4118 GCA_037440585.1 Chloroflexota bacterium | reverse complement strand
AGAGACGTAACCAGTGGGGGGCGACTCGAATACTCGGACGCCCATGCCTGTCAGCCAACTGAAACACTTGGGCTCGCTGCCATCCGTGACCCACCGTTCAAGCTCGTCGGGGTCTGGGCTCTGGTCGGTAATGGTGATGATCGCGCCGACCAGCAGGGACTCAATGGGGTCGCGGCGCTGGTTGTTGTTCACATCTTCATAGGCGAGCACACACAGACCATCCAGGACCGGGGTGGGCGTTGGCCGCGTACCGGTGGGTGCTGGAGTCTGGGTAGGGGTGGCGGTGGCGGTTGGCTCGGGCGTGGTGGTGCCGCTCTGGGTAGCCGTGGGAGTAGGCGTTGGCGTGGCAGAAGCGTTGGCCGGGATCCAGTCTCCGAATTCCACGTCCATGGCCATGCCGTTGGTGACAACTCTGGACTCGCTCAGGCTGGCACTGGGAACGTAGTTGGGCGGCGGGCGATGTTTCACGACGTACTGGCCATCCGGCAGGCGGTAGCAATGCGGCTCAGCGCCGGTGGTGGTGTACGGGTTGGTGTTGGTAATGACGAGCTGGCCGGTGACGTCATACGTCACCGAGATGACCGCCCCGGCGAGCAAGTTTTCGCCGGCATCGCGCACCCGGCTGCCGTTGGCATCATGGTATACCAATACGCACAATCCATCCGGGTTGAGCGGGGGCGTGGCGGTCGGAGTAGCGGTCTTCGTCGGCGTAGGGGTGGACGTCCGGCTGGCAGTGGCGGTGGGAGTGGGGGTCTTTGAGGGCGTAGGCGTCAGGGTGGCAACGAGCCGCGTGCCGAACTCGACCAGATCCCATCCCTGGCTGGGGGGATTGGGTGAGGAGACCTGGGGGCTTTGCGTTGTCAATATGTAGCCGGCCGGAGGACGAGCGTATAGGGTGTAGAAGCCACGCTCCAGTCGCAGGAAACAGTACGGTTCAGCCAACCCTGTCGTGGTGTAGCTCCAGGTGGGATGGATCGGGTTGGAGTCGGTGACCGTAATCACCACTCCCGCCACCAGGCCCTCACCGGAGTCGTGCTGTTTGTTGCCGTTGGCGTCGTCGTAGGCCAGGACGCAGATGTCGACGTGGGTGACCGTCAGGTTGGTGGTGATCGTGATACCTGAACCCGGCCAAACAAGCTGGGGGTCGGCGGCGACATTATCGATCTTCAGGTCGAGCGGGTCGCCAGCGACGCCGCCTTGTTTCCCGGATAAATCGGGGTCGTCGGCCGGCACGTCAATGCTATATCGTCCCAGGGTGACCACGGTGCTGGTCGCGTACTGAACGCCATTGATCCAGGCTGAGATCAGCTTGCCGGGTGGAACAGGTGTTCCGTAAAATAATGCCTGGCCGGTAAAGTGGGCCGGGGCAGGCTGTAGAGCGCTGACGCGCAGAGTTGAAGCCGCGACGATTGCCAGCGCCAGTCCAAACAGGCAACTGAGTACCGCGCGTGTAAAGGATGGAAGCATCCTCCCCTCCGCCAAGGTCGGATGCGGGCCCAGGCCCCGTGAAGTCCCCTTACCTGGCCCGGTCTACTCAACTAAACGCAAGCCAGGTCTTGGAGTTACGTCGCGCGGCGGCAAAGCTATGATTTGGGGCGGGTCGCGAAGGATCACGTCCTTCGCGACCCCAGGGTCGCGCCATTGCGATCCTTTTGCCAGATAGGCTTTTATTCCGGCAGACTGAAGCGGTAGCCCCGGCCACGGACCGTCTGCAAGACACGCGGGCGAGTGGGATCGGGCTCAATCATCCTGCGCAGCCGGTGGACGTATACCTCCAGCGTGCGGCAATCCCCGTAGTAGTCCGTTTCCCAGACTTCTTTCATGAGGAATTTGCGGCTGAGGATTTGGTTGGCATGCCGCATGAAGGTGGATAGGAGGCGGCACTCTATGGTCGTCAAACGGTGGCGATGGCCGGCTTTGTGGAGCTGCTTGGTTTTTGGGTCCAGGCTGAGGCCGTAGACGCAGAGGGATCGACTCTGGCTGGCGGCACCAGTAGTAGTAAGAACGTGGGCAGGCATGACGTTCCCTCCTTGAGCTTCGATGAGCCTTTGATGAACCTTGATGAATCGACGATGAATGTATTCAGTTGTCTAGAATATCTTGTTGAAACGACACCGGTGCTAACTATCCGAACTAACGCAAACCGCGCATTTTGGATACGGGATCAGGGCCACAGATTTATAGAAAAATGGCAACCTTAGTTGCGGCCTGACTGGGCATCAACCATCTTAGACCTCGTTTTACCCGTTAATGCCCTTGGGCCGAGAAAGTGCGGTTCGGCGCTCGGTCATCGCCCGCCAGGTCGAACGACGGCCTGTCGACTGGCTATCTCCCAAATATACTCAAGAGCAGGTCTTTGGCACGGCCGCTAGACCTGTTGCAAATACCTCATTCGGATACGCTTCACTCTCGCCCTGCATCCTAAGCCTCGCGCAGCCGAATGATAGGCGCTAAAAAAAGAGGGACTGAAGGAGACTTCGGTCCCTGCAAGAGATCACCCGGACCCTGCACGTGGAGTTCGACCGCGACTACCTGGGTGGAGGTGAGCTATCCGGCCCACGCCCGCGCGGCAGAAAATCGGCTCAACATCGAAGGAATTGCGCCAGGCGCTCACCAGGTCGTGGTGACCGGCTTCAGCACTGGCAGCAACGGGGTGGTGCGCGTTTACGACGTGCGCGACCCACGCCACCCGGTACAACTCAGCACCGTCCAGGCCGAGAAGCGCGGAGACGGCTATACGTTGCACTTCTGGGACGCCAGTCTGACCGATTCCAGCTACTTTCTGAGTACCGAGGCGACCTTGACCCGGCCGCTGGCCATCGAGCCTGACCAGCCTTCAAACTGGCATTCAGGCGGGCATACTTACGACTACATCGCCATTGTTCACTTTTCTCTTCGGGAAGCCATCCAGCCGTTGCTGGACCACCGTGCGGCAGAGGGCCTGCGCGTCGCCGAGGTGAACGTGCAGGACATCTATGACGAATTCGGCGACGGCCGGGTGGACCCAGAAGCGATCCGCAGCTTTCTGGCCTATGCTTACCACAACTGGAATCAAGGTGAGGCGCCACCTGAATACGTGCTGTTGGTAGGCGATGGGCACTACGACTTCACCGGTGTCAGCGGCACGACGCTGCCCAACCTGATCCCGCCTTACCTGGTGCACGTAGACCCCTGGCTGGGTGAGACTGCGGCCGACAATCGCTACGTGAGCGTGGATGGCCCGGACGACTATCTGCCGGAGATGCACATTGGCCGCATCCCGGCACGCAACGCAGCCGACGTCACGGCGGTGGTCGATAAGATCATCGCCTACGAGACAGCCGCACCAGGCGGAGAATGGCAAAAGCGCGTCGTGTTCGTGGCCGACGACTTCGCCAACCCGGCGGGCGATTTCCATCGCCTGAGCGACCAGGTGCGCCTGGGCTGGCTGCCACCAGCCTACGACGACCGCACGATCTACTACCGCAAGCACTACGCCACCGGCGACGAGATGCGCACGGCCATCAAGGGAGCTTTCGACGACGGCGCCCTGCTCCTGCAATGGGTCGGAGGGCGACGAACGACCAACGGCCTGCCCTGCGGGCGACGAACGACCAACGGCCTGCCCTGAGTGAAGCGAAGGGACCAACGACCAGGGACGAAGGACCGAGGACCAACAGCGTTCGTCCTTCGTCGCTCGTCGGTTATACCAATTTGCGTTGATCCCGACGCCCAGCCCATGCTCCCCCGCCGGCCCGATGCCCACCGTGTCACTTTCCTGGGCGGGCTGCACTGGCCCCCCAACGCCGAAGGCATCCTCTGGTTCGCCAGCCAGGTCTGGCCCCTCGTCTGGTGCTGGAGCTTGCCAGTGGTTACCACGACCATAGGAGCCGAGGGGATCGCGGTGCGAGATGGGGAGAACGCGCTGCTGGCAGACACCCCAGACGGCTTCGGTCAGGCTGTGGTGCGGATACTGCGCGAGCCTGGGCTGGCGCCGCGCCTGGCGGCTGGCGGCCGGCGCACCGTGGAGGCTCACTACGACTGGCGCAAGGTATACCGGGTCTGGGACGAGGTGTGTCAAGGAGCAAGGGAGCAGGGGAGCAGAGGAGCAAAGGGGCAGAGGAGCGGGGGAGAGCTTT
>JBBITV010000396.1:0-4120 GCA_037440585.1 Chloroflexota bacterium | reverse complement strand
CGTAGCCGTAGACAAGGGTGAAATAGGGCGTGTTTTGCACTGGCGGACAGATCCCCAGCACCTCTGAGCCGCTTCTACGGGTGATGAAAACCGAGCGATCTGTCTGGGCCGCCAGGGGTTGTCCGACCAGAGCCAGGGCAATCAGCAACCCAGCGGTTAACGAGAACCCATGCAGAGGGGGCAGATATTTCTCCACGGCTTCCTCCAATTTCTATCAATCGGCCTCGGAAGACAGGCCGGATAGAGGGCAAGCTGGCCTGGTCGGGGGACCAGAAGTGGCTCCGGTTGCATGATGTAATTTTGTGCCTCCTCGGTTTCTGTCGCCTACGGACATCTATCCCCCCATGCCGCGGCCACGCGCAGGACGTCGGCGACATCCACATCCCCGTCGCCGTCCAGGTCGAAGCGGGGGTCCCAGCCGGGATCGCCGGCCCGCTGGCGCCAGCGATCGGCTACGGCTTGCAGGTCTTGGGCATCCACCTGGCAACTGCAATTCACGTCTCCCTGTAGCGCCATGCATGCCGAGGCTCCTGAGACGCCGGCCAGGTTGTTAGAGCGGGTCGTCTCCCTCACCGTCCATCCAGGGTCTACGGCCAGGTAGAAGGTGTGTTCGCCCCAGGTTGGGGCATCCCAGGTGGCCGTAATGACCGCCTGCCCGCCGGGGACCAGGGACGGCAGGACAACCGTTTGCAGGCGTGCCACATCGGTTAGCGCTTCATCCACGTAGAAGGTTGCTTCTACCGGCGGTGAGGCGGCACTGCCGAAGTTGTATACCGTCGCCGTGATCGCCACTCGCCCATCAGGCAGGGTTCCCGTCCACAGATACAGCGGGCTGACGGCCAGATCGGGCAACACCTCCAGCGTCAAAAACGCCTGATTGTTGACCATGAACACCTCGGCGAAGTCTGCCTCGCCCTCGTTGACCATAGCCGCCAAGGAATAGCTGCCCTGGGCCAGCGCGCCATAGTCCCACGGGGTGGTCAGGGTGATGGCCTGACCGGCCTCTAACGGAGGCACCGTGTCGGTGACGGCCAGGGTGCCGGTAATCGCCTCCCAGCGGTAGGCAATGGTCGTGGCAGGGCTGGCCGTGGTGCCGATGTTGTGGATGAGAGCCGTCAGGCCCACCTGGCTACCACCCCAGTGATCTACTGCTACTCCCACCAGTTCCAGGTCCGGCCCGAAGGCAAAAAGGGAAGCCCGGTTGTCCGTCTCGTCCGCCTCGGCGATCTGGTCGTACGGGTCGGCCACGGCCACCAGTTGGCGCCGGCCCTCTATGGGCAGAATGGTGTAGGTGGTCGTCAGCGTGGCCGTGTAGCCGGCCGCCAGAATGCCCGGCAAAGCAACTGTGTCAATCAGGATGCCGCCGGCATCAGGATCGCCATCGTAGAAGGCCACCACCACCCTATCCAACGCCAACGCGCCGGTGTTGGTCACCGTGGCGCTGACGGTCACGCTGGCGCCAGGCTGGGGGTGGTCATCGGAGATGGCCACCGCGCCCATCGTGAGATTCTGCATGAACTGATGGCTCAGGGTGTAGAGGTCGGTCTGTCCCTCAACAGGCAGATTTTAGGTGATGGGCTCGCCGGGATGGGGATCGGTGGTTGTACGCTCCTCCAGCGAAATCTGCGTGAGGGCATAGGCCATGACCAGTCGTCCGATGGAATCCAACGCCGGGGCCGGGTAACCTTCCGAATGCACATCTGCAGTCAGCCGGTAGGGGCGCCCCCAGACGTTGTGCGCGGCATCGTAGAAGGCCACGAACAGGTCCCGTTGACCGGCCTGCTGGCCTGTGAAGACCGCCACCAGGTTGTCGGCGCTGTCGTGGAGCAGGCGGAACTCGTCTATCACCAGGCCGGTGTCCAGAGTCAAGCTGGCTTCCTCGGCGGTGCTCAGATTGCGCAGGCGCAGGGTCTCGCCGGCCTGCCAGACCAAGAGCGGCTGGTTCAGGGTGTTGTACACCACCTGCGGGTTGGTGTGGCCCAGGTCGTCATCGGTGAGTTGCTGGGGTGCTGACCAGGCACCCCCATCCCAGGTGCTGGTGAAGAGTTGCAGGGTGGGGGTGAGGCTGCCGGTGGGGGTCAGGAAGCGGGTGTAGGCGATGGTGGCCGCGCTGTTGCCATAACCGGCCGCCAGGTCCACCAGGCCTGGGATGCCGTCTACGGCTATGGCTGGTGGGCTCCAGGTGCTTCCGCCCCAGGTGGCGAACATCACCCGATCGGGGTTGGCGGCGTCGCCGCTGAGCAGGCCGGCCGGGTTCTGGCGCCAGACGGCTATCACGGCGCCGGTCGTGTTGCGAGCCAGGATGGGCTTGTGGTCCAGGGCGCTGTTGGAGGTCAGCCACGTAGGAGCACTCCAGGTGTTGGTGCCCGGATCGTATTGCGCCCAGGCGATCTCGATCTTCTGGGTGGTCGTGGTATCCAGCGTGGCGGTGATGGGCAGGGCCGGGTCGTTCAGCCGCTCCCAGACGGCCAGGCCCTTGCCGTTGCCGTCCCACGCCGTCTGGGGCGCGCCGTCCAGGTAGGTGTCGTCGGTGACGCGGGCGGGGGTGCTCCAGGTGATGCCGTCCCAGCGGCTGTAGTGGATCTCGTGAGATTGGCCGATTGGCTTGGCGATGTCGTCGTGGACCCAGAGCAGCAGAGCTTCGTCCGTGGCTGGGTCTACCGCCAGGGAAGGTTCGGTGTAGGTGTAAACGTTGCTGATCAAGACACTGGTAACCGTGGTCTGCGCAGCAATGCTGGCGCCTTGCAACCATGGCATGGTTGGCACCGCGAAGGCCTGGGGCATACGGGGCAGAGCGCGAAAGCGAGCGTAGTCGGGAGTGGTGATGTGCCTGATGAGTTGCCAATCGTTGGCAGCCACTGGCATAGATTCGCCTGCTTCAACTGAAGCCGAAGATGCTTCGGGCCATCGCTTTTCAAACGAAGGGAACTCCATCACGGGGATCTCCCACGCGAAGGCCTTCACCTGCATACGTCCGCCGCCCCTGAAAGTAAGATCACAGAAGAGGTTATCGGTCAGATCGCTTTCGACGGCATTACGCAGGCACAGAAAAGTGCTGTCAACATCCGTCCTATAATCCCCTTTGATCTGTGCCACACCGATATCTGCCCTCATGCCGATTTCTCCTCCGGCTCCCAAGGTGAGATCGAAAGAGTCAAACCGGCGAACAGGGTCAAGTTGATAAGTAAATTCGGCTCCCCCTCGTCCTCTGAGAGTGAAGTAGCCGCTGGCGATGCGGGCAACGAAATTCGCGACAGGCTCACCGACGACAGGAATCGCTCGTAGAACAGGTGTCGGATCCGGCAATCCGATGAGATAGAGGAGAGCTAACCAGGTTCTTTCCCAGGTTTTGCTTACCTCGTACGAGGCGCCCCCGCCTACTGCTTCCGGACGGAGCACAAAGACATCGAATCGGGCGCGACCGAACACATAGGCATCCCCTGTAAATGCCGTTCCGAGGATGGAGAGCCCTTTGTGCTCGAATCCTGCCGCCCTGCGCCGCTCGAACTCATTGAGATAGCGGGCGCCGCCACGTAGTTCAACCTCGCTCTGACCTTCTAACGGGATCTGCAGTCGTGCGTAGACCTGGACGCCTTCAGTCTCGAACTGGCCGACCGGGACGTAAACACGTGAGATAAGGTTCCTGGGCGGTATTTTGAACCAGACGTTCACCGCTTTGGGGTTCTGTACTCTCTCAATTGCAACGCTCCCCAAAGATGTGTTAGTTGCAGACGCTCCAGCCGGCACTATACTCGCCTGAGATTCGTGCATGGCGTTCGCATCGCTGAGAAGTTGGATAAGCCAGGCGGGCATCTCCCATACAACCGGCGCGTAGGCCCGCATCTGAGAGCGTTGACCTGCTGTGTTGTATGCAACGATACGAAGATCATTGGTGCCGACACGCAGATCACGACTCATATCCAGTTCATAGCTGGCACCTTGAGCTTCGGCTGTTACGCTATGTGTCGTCCCGTTGACGATAAAATCAACACGGCCTGGCACAGAGCCGCGCCAATCAACCCTTACTTCGATGCGGTTACGAAAGACGTCCCCAAAGAGATCGCGCAAGAAAGGAATATCGGTAGCAGGATACCATCCAGAAAGAGGTAGCGTTTCCATG
>JBBITV010000395.1:0-4135 GCA_037440585.1 Chloroflexota bacterium | reverse complement strand
ACTTCACTCAGGCGGCCCGGCCCGAAACGTCCGCCCCTCTCATCGCGCGCTTTGTCGAATACCTGCAGGCTGCCGGCGTGCCCACAGCTACGGGCGAGTTCCAGGCTCTGATGCTGGTAAAAATCTTCAACGACGGCCCGGTGACAATCATCCTGGAAAAATGACCAAATCCCAATGACCAAATCCCAAATTGCTCAGTGGAATTTGGGATTTGGTCATTGGTCATTTGATATTTTGGAGCAACTCGACCTCCAGCCCCCCGGTCAACCACGCGACGATGTTGTTACCCAATCCGACCAGGCTGACGACAACCGCCAGTACGATGCCGCCCGCAGCCGATAGGATCAGGATCACCGCCAGGGCACCCAGCCCGCCCCACGCATCCAGTGTCCGCAGCCAGCTCAGCACCTGGCTAAGCTGTAGTGTCTCCACCAGGTTGACGGTCAATACCGGCTGCCCCAAGACACTCAGGCGGATCTTCTCCCAGCTTTCGAGCCACTGGCGCAGCGCGCCGGCCAGCCAAAGCCCGGCCAACCCACAGATCAGGCTGGGGGTGAAGGCCGCCAGCCCGCCCAGCAGGCACCCGAACCGGGCTAGCGAGCCAAAGGAGACGCGACGTAACGTGAACCGTGCCGTGGTCATTTCCCTTTGGGATTTGGTCATTGGTCATTCGTCGTTGGTCATTTCAAGGTCTTCCCGTCCAGGTCGTTTGCAACGGATTGAGGACCGGGACGTCCGCCTCCTGTCGCTCAAAAGCGAGGGCCCTGTTGTACAGATCGATGTACTGCCGGGCCGAGACTTCCCATGAAAAATTTTGTTGCATGGCCTGTACCTGGAGCTTGCGCCAGCGATCTGGGTCCTTGTAGTGTTCCACAGCCCGGACAATAGCGGCAAACAGCGCCCAGCGGTCGTACTTGTCGAAGACAAAGCCCGTACCCTGCTCCGTCGCCGGGTCAAAGTCTTGCACCGTATCCGCCAGGCCACCCGTGCGCCGAACGACGGGCACGCTGCCATAGCGCATGGCAATCATCTGGCCCAACCCGCATGGCTCAAAACGCGAAGGCATCAGAAACATGTCTGTGCCGGCATAGATTTTCTGGGCAAGCGGCGCATTAAAGGTGAGGAAAATTCCCACCTTGCCTGGATAGCTCTGCGCAATGCGCGTAAACAGTTGATGGTAATGCTGATCACCCGTGCCCAGCAGCACGAATTGGAGGTCGAGACTTAAGATGGGGTCAATGGCTTCGGCCAGTATGTCGAACCCCTTTTGATCGGCCAGACGGCCGATAATGCCGACGAGGGAGATCCCGGGATCCTGCGTCAGGTTAGCCTCGGCCTGGAGCGCCAGCTTGTTCTCGATTCGCCGCTCCAGGCTGTCACGGCTAAAATGGGCCGGAATGTACGGATCAGTCTCCGGATCCATCACCTCGTAGTCGATGCCATTAAGGATGCCGAAGACCCGGTCTTTGCGCTCGCGTAGAATGGGGTCCAGGCGCTCGCCGAATTCGGGAGTCATGATCTCCTGCGCGTAGCGCGGGCTGACGGCGTTGATGACGTCGGCAAAGAGGATGCCCCGCGCCATGAAGTCTACCACCTCGTTAATGTCGGCCGTTTCGGGGTGATAGATGAACCCATACTCGTCGATCCCGGCGATTTCGAGTACCCGATAGCCGAAGATGCCCTGATATTGGAGATTGTGGATGGTATAAACGGTGGCCGTATCAACAAAGAAGGGGTCCTCGGCATAGAGAGTCTTAAGCCAGTTGGGCACGATCGCCGTGTGCCAGTCATTGCAATGGATCACGTCAGGTCGCCAGTTCAACTGCCGGCACATCTCGATAGCGGCGCGGCAATAGAAGATAAACCGCTCCGCATCGTCCGGGTACATATAGATGTTTTCGCGGTCGAAATAGCGAGCACTGTCGACAAAGTAGACCTGCACGTCGCCAACACTACCTTGCAGGATCGTCGCCGGGTCGGACTGGTCGTCCATGGGGACGGCGAAGGGACCCAAGAGGGGTTGCAGACCGAATTTCTCGACACTCACCCGGCCATAGCGAGGCAGGGCAATGCGGATGTCGTGGCCTAACGCCTTGATCGCCTTGGGCAGTGAGCCGGCCACGTCGGCCAGGCCACCCGTCTTGGCAAAAGGGACGACCTCGGCTGCGAGATAAAGTACTTTGAGGGGATGCGACTGATCGGTCATGAATCATGGAGCTCCTTTTGCGAAACTCAGTACCCGTGCCGCCGATCCACCAGGTTAAGTAACTCCTCACCTGCCAACCACCGGCGCAGGTTGTCAGCGAACAAATCCGTTACCCAGTCGTCGTAGTGGGGCGTGAAGCCGGAAACGTGGGGCGACAAGATCACGTTGTCCAACGTCCACAGCGGGCTATCGGCAGGCAGCGGCTCAGGGTCGAACACGTCCAGGCCCGCGCCAGCGATCTGGCCCTTACGTAGCGCCGCCACCAGCGCCGCCTGGTCCACTACCTCGCCCCGGGAAATGTTGACCAGGTAGGCGTTGCGCTTCATCGCCTCGAACTCGGCCGCGCCCATGAGCTGGCGCGTCGCACCGGTAAGGGGCACGGTGACCACGACAAAATCGCTTTCTGACAGCATGTCGTGGAGGGCTTCCGGCCCGAAATACCGGTCCGGCAGGCGGCCTTCGGGATCACCCGTACCGGGCAGCCTCCAGCCATGGTCGCGCCGGTCGGAGACGTCGCGCTTCATGGCCAGGACGCGCATCCCGAACGCCTTCGCCAGTCGCGCCACCTCGCGCCCGATACTCCCATAGCCCAGGATACCCAGCGTTTGCCCCCGCAACTCGCCGGGCACGAATTTTGCCCAGCGGTCTTTGGGCCACTCGGCACGCTGCTGATAATATATCATCCGGGGCACGTGATGGCTGAAGGCCAGTATCGACGCAAACACGTACTCGGCGATAGGCACCGCGTGGATGCCGCTGGATGTCGTTATTGGGATGTCGTTCTGCCAGAGGGGAGTTTCCAGCGTGTGATTGGCGCCCGCGCTATGTAATTGGACCCAGCACAACCGGGGCGCCTTTTCGAGGGGAAAACCAGTGTAAAACGTATAGAGTACCTGGACGTCGGAATCGAGTGCGGCTACCACGTCGTCATCGCTGCGGCAGGTCTTTTGCTCGACGATCAGGCGCGGAGAGACGCGGCGCAACTTGTCGAGCTGGCTCTCAGTGAAACGGAGTGTGCACAGAACTTTGATGTATTCCATCGCCTGCCGATTATAGCCCTGTCTGGGTGAAAATGCAATCGGGGCAAACCAAACTTGGACGCGCCTTGGACCGGATTTGGACCTGAATGTGGTATAGTTTAGATGCAACGCACCTGGCAGGTGCGTCGCATCTGAAACCTTAGGACTTTGCAAGATGATCGACTCTTTGCCTCAGACCGTCTCGGCGATTGCCTTCCACACTACCGGGCTGCCCGGCCCCATTTCGGTCCGCGTCCGGCCACACTCTACGGCCATCGCCCTGAACGTCGTGCCAAGTTACTCCTTCGACCGCGCCGGGCGCCTGAACGAGGCTTACATCGATGGTGGAAACTATCTGCGCGGATTGGATGGGCGCGTCTTGCACAAGTATGGCCGCAGCCCGCTCGGCCTCCGGCTGCGTCGCGATCTATCGTCGTCTGAAGTGAAGACGTTTCTCGCAGACACGCACACCCTCGTCTTACAGATTCACACTGCCTTGTCAGACGGCACTGTCGATTGGGCGCCACCCGGCCCGCCAGAACCAGCGACCCTGGAGGCCGTTATGGCCGCCGTCGCCGATATTGTGTCGTGGACGCCGGACCGGCTGGCAGCCGACGCCGAGAGATTCCGCCAGATTTATCGGCCCGTCAGCATCCTCCCGCCCGATCAGTACCGGGCGCTCGTGCTACAGGCCACCGAGGGGTGCTCCTACAACCGCTGTACCTTTTGCACCTTCTATCGCGACCGGCGGTTCAGAATCAAATCACAAGGCGAGTTCGAAGCCCATATCGTCGCAGTGAAGGACTTCTTCGGGCCGGCCCTCAGCCTCCGCCGGAGCATTTTCCTGGCCGACGCCAACTCGCTGGCTGTCTCGATGAGCCGCCTGTTACCCATCTTCGACGCCGTCAAC
>JBBITV010000394.1:0-4136 GCA_037440585.1 Chloroflexota bacterium | reverse complement strand
CAGGAACACCCGCAAGACACGTCACCTTTGGCCGCGCGAACGCTTGTGCTGCCGCACGACGGCGCGTTACTGCCAACATTGGGCGCGATACGTGGACGGGTGTTGAGCGGCGCGAGGCATACCGTTCACCGGATGCGCCAGACAGCGAACGAAGAGCTGGCCAAGGCTCGTAGCGAGGCCGAGGCACTCATTGCCGAGGCTCGGGAAGAGGCGCGGCTGGTGCTGGACATGGCCAACGCCAGCGCCGATGACATCCGTGCCCAGGCCTGGACGGAGGGACACGCCGAGGGTTTGGCAATTGGGCGTGAGGAAGGTTTCAAGGCTGGCCACGACGAAATCGTCCAGCATCTTCAGGCCGCTGCCTGTCTGGCGGCTTCCGCCGCTGATGCGCGCGCCGAGCTACTGCGCAAGCTGGAACCGGAAATTGTCGAGCTAGTCCTGGATGCCGTTTGTAAGGTTCTGGGAGAGTCCATCCGGTCTAATCCGAGCCTGGTGGTGAACGTTGTCGCCCAGGCAGTGCGCCAGACCTCGACGAGCGAATCTCTCCGGCTCCGGGTCAATCCGGGTGATGCCGAGCTGTTGCAGTCTTACTGGGCGGAAGCGCTCCAGGATAACCCAGGCGACCGGCAGTGGGACATCGTCCCCGATGAGCGCGTCGCGCCGGGGGGCTGCATCGTCGAAACGCCTGCGGGCAGAGTCGATGCGCAAATTAAGACGCAGGTGTCGCAGATTAGATCGGCGCTGTTACCTGGGAAGGAAACGTAAAACGTATTGCGTGTTGCGTATTCCGTGCTCACGCAACACGCAACACGCAACACAGACATGGATGATACTTTCCCTACTATCGATCTCGGCAAATATCGCAAAATCTTGAGGGAAATCAATCCCGTGGTTTGCCAGGGCCAGGTGATCAACGTTGTCGGCCTCACGGTGGAGGCCGAAGGGGTTACGGCGCAAATTGGCGAGCTGTGTCACATCGTCGTCGACGAGCCGGTGCCGCCGATTCCGGCTGAGGTGGTGGGGTTCCGCAATCGCCGGTTGTTGCTGATGCCTCTATGGCTGATGGAAGGCGTCCGGCCGGGCAGTGCGGTGGTGGCGACCCGTAAGGGAATCAGCGTGCCCGTGGGCAGGGCTTTGCTGGGCCGGGTGCTGGATGGCCTGGGCCGGCCAATAGACGGCCAGGGACCTATCCTCACCGGTGTGACCCGCTCTGTTCACAATGGCGCACCACACCCACTCACCCGCCAGCCCATCGAGACGGTGTTAACGACAGGCGTGCGGGCTATCGACGGCCTGTTGACCTGTGGCAGAGGGCAGCGCATCGGCATTTTCTCCGGAAGCGGGGTGGGCAAAAGTAGCCTGATGGGCATGATCGCCTGCAACGCTCTGTCCGATGTCAATGTCATCGCTCTCATCGGAGAGCGTGGGCGTGAGGTCCGCGACTTCATCGACCATGACTTGGGACCTGACGGGTTACGCCGATCAGTGGTGGTCGTTTCGACCTCGGATCAGCCGCCGCTGGTGCGATTAAAGGGTGCGTTGGTTGCGACAACCATTGCTGAGTTCTTCCGCGAAGAGGGGCATGACGTGGTGTTCTTGATGGACTCGGTCACACGTTTCGCTATGGCCCAGCGGGAGATCGGGTTGGCCATCGGCGAGCCGCCAACGACCAAGGGGTATACCCCTTCAGTATTTGCGCTGCTCCCGAGATTGATGGAGCGGGCCGGGACCTCTGAGCGCGGCAGTATCACGGGTTTCTACACCGTTCTGGTGGAAGCCGACGACCTGACCGAGCCGATCACCGACACAGTGCGCAGTATCCTGGACGGCCACATCGTACTCTCGCGGGACCTGGCCGCCGAAGGCCACTATCCGGCCATCGACGTGCTGGCCAGTATCAGCCGGGTGATGCCAGCCATCACCCGGGCTGAACATCGGAACCGGGCGCAGCAAGTGCGTGAGGCTCTGGCCACCTACCAGCGCGCCGCCGACCTGGTGAACATCGGGGCCTATCAGCCAGGCAGCAACCCGCGCATCGATCATGCCCTGGCCGTCCGGCCAGCCATCCTGGCTTTCCTGCGCCAACGCCCGGACGAGGTCAGCAGTTTTGAGGAGACGTTGGCGCATTTACACAGCATCTTTGCAAATGACTAAACGCGAATTTCGGTTGCAGCCGGTTCTGCATTACAAAGAAAACCTGGTGGAGTTGCGCAAGCTGGAGCTGGCAGCGGCTCAACGGAAGCTGCACGCCGGAAGAACAATCCTGGAGGAACTCAAGGCCGAAGAGCGCCAGGTCGCCCGGCTAATTCGTGAACAGCATGAGGCCGGGGAACTGGACCTGGCGGTGTTGGGTGTAGGCCGGGCATACCTGGAAGACCTCCAGCACCGTGTTGGAGGGCAGGAACTTACCGTGAAGGAGCTAGAGGTGGCTGTCTTGGAGCGCATGGAAGCATTGGTTAGCGCGAAGCAAGAGCAGGAAACCCTGGAACGGCTCAAGGAACGAGCCAGGGCACAGTTCAACCGGGAAATGCTACAGCTCGAAGCTCGACTGGTCGACGAGTCGGCGACGGCTGGCTTCAACCGCCGCCCAATCGATAACGAAGAATAGGAGTTCCAACTACGCTCACGAGATGCTTCGCTACGCTCAGCATGACATTGCAGGGAGAGAGGAGTGAACGATGTTTAGTGATGATATAACCAGCCCTATGTGGATGGTGCTGTTTCGTTTGATGCTGGAAAAGGTGGGACAGAAGACGGGGCGGTCTTCCCGAACTGGCACCGGCTCAGTCTCAGGCCCGGTTGCTTTCGAGGATCTGATCCAGTCGGCCTCGCGCCGGTATGACCTGGACCCGGCGCTGCTCAAGGCCGTGATCCAGCAGGAATCCGGGTTCAGGCCGAACGTCGTGTCCTCGGCCGGAGCGATGGGGCTGATGCAGCTTATGCCCGGTACGGCCCGGAGCCTGGGCGTCACCAATCCGTTCGATCCCGCTCAGAATATCGACGGTGGCGCACGCTATCTCAGAGCCCAGTTGGACCGCTTTGGCAGCCTGCCGTTGGCGCTGGCGGCTTACAACGCCGGGCCGGGTGCGGTCCGCAAATACGCCGGCATCCCACCCTATGCTGAGACGCAGCGGTTCATTCGTGCTGTTTCGGCGCTCCATGAGCAGTACCAGGAGTGGACGGTATGATCCGCAGCCTCTTTCACGACACCACGAGCCAGGTCTTGCGCACTGCACTGGATGGCCTGGTCCGGCGGCAGCAGGTAACCGCCAACAACATCGCCAATGCCGAGACACCGGGATTCAAAGCTTCGACTGTTTCCTTTGAAAGCCGGCTCCACGCATTGCTGCCCGGTGCCACGATGGTCCCGGTTCTGGCACAAACCAACTCTGCCCACCTGAGCGCGGGAGGCCAACCACCCGGCCCGCAGGTCGTCGAGTTGCGGGATAGCCTGGGACGCAACGATCGGAACAACGTCGACATCGACCGGGAGATGGTTACCCTGGCTGAGACAGTCCTGACGTTCAACGCGGTTTCGCGGCTGACGGCCCGGCGGCTCGGCTTGCTGAAGGCGGCCATCACCGAGGGTCGAGGTTAGGAGGATAGTGGTTATGCAGGCCGGTCTGGTGGACCTGATGACACTGATGGGCCTGGGGCAGGCCGATCTCAGGACCGTCCCTACGGCAGTTCTGGCCTGGCCACTGCCGGCGGTGGCCGGTATGCCGTCTTTCCCGGACCGCCTCGGGGTCTGGCTGGCCGGGTCGGGGAGCCCTCAAGCAGACATCGCAGGCGTGTTGGTAGATGGGCCGGATTACCCACGTGCTCCGATCCCGGCTGCAGAGGTGGCCCACCCGCGTGTTGAAGAAGGGACAGACCTTGACCTCAGCCCTCTGGCGCTCGTCCAGGCGCTGCTGGCCGGTTCTTTTAGCTTAGCGGCTGCTAACCCGGCCCCGGTTTTAAATGAGCAGGGGAGCAGTAACGCGCAGTCGTGCGGCCCCGCGAGTGTTCGTGCGGCAGAAACTGATTTGTCTGGTAGCCACCTTGGGCCGCACGAACACTCCGCGCCAAGTAGCGGACTTGGGACGGAGTCTCCACAAGCGTTCGCGCGGCAGGAACACCCGCAAGACACGTCACCT
>JBBITV010000393.1:0-4147 GCA_037440585.1 Chloroflexota bacterium | reverse complement strand
GACGCGGTCGAGGACAAACTTGAGGAACGGAAGATCGATCCGTTTCACATAGAAGGAGCACCCGAGTCCGGCTGGGTGCTCCTGGACTATGGCGATGTGGTAGTGCATGTCTTTGCCCCACGGGAGCGGCAATACTACAAGCTCGAACAGGTCTGGAAACAGGCACTCCTCGTCGTACACATTCAATGACCCGTTGATTTCCACCATTGCGGCAACGTCTCTGCCGCCGGTCCCAGGATCACCTCGTCCGCCACGTCCGATAGCGGCGTCGGCTCCACATTGAATTCCACGATGTGTGCCCCAGCGCGCTTCGCCACGAACGGCAACGACGCCGCAGGCTGCACCACTGCCGACGTGCCGATAACGAGCATCATCTTGCACGTTGATGTGGCCTGCCGGGCAGCGTTCAGGACCGCCGGATCCAGGTTCTCACCGAACCAGACCACGTCGGGACGAAGGAGAGCTCCACACACACAGCGCGGTGGGAGATCGGGCAACGGCACCTCATCCCGTAACGTGACCGTACCCTCCCGGGTGCAGCGGACTCGCCAGATGTCCCCGTGCAGGGTGAGCACCCGGCGGCTGCCCGCCCGCTGATGCAGGCCGTCGACGTTCTGAGTCATCAAGACGAAAGCGGGCACCGTATCCTCGATCTCAACCAAGGTGCGATGCGCCGCGTTCGGCTCGCAGCGAGCGATGATCTGGCGCCGCCAGTCGTACCATTCCCACACCAGCCTGGGGTCGCGCGCGAAGGCCTCGGGCGTGGCCAGGTCTTCAGCGCGAAATTGCCGCCACAGCCCACCGGCACCCCGGAAGGTCGGCACGCCGCTCTCCGCCGAAATCCCCGCGCCCGTCAGGACGGCGATGGGACCTATTCTGCGATCCACCGGTCTGTACTCCTCTCCCATGACACCAGTTCTTCCTCGCGGAAGAAGAGCGGAATCTCGAAAGCCGCCGTCTCCGGGCCGTCCGACCCATGCACCAGGTTACGGCCGATCTCCAGGGCGAAATCAGCGCGAATCGTTCCCGGGGCAGCGTTGGCCGGGTTGGTTGCGCCCATCGTGCTGCGCACAATCTCGATGGCCTTCTTCCCTTCCACGACCATGACCACCACCGGCGCCGAAGTAATGTACTGGATCAGGCCGGCAAAGAAGGGCTTACCCTCGTGGATGGCATAGTGCCGCCGGGCCAGGTTCTCGGACATCTGGATCAGCTTCAGCCCGACAATCTTCAAGCCTCGGCGTTCCAGCCGGCTGATGATCTCCCCGATTAGGCCACGTTGTACTCCGTCGGGTTTGACGATGACCAGCGTGCGTTCCATGTCTCCTCCCGGAAAAATGACAGAGGGCAGATTTCAGCTATCCGTTACCAATTGACTGCTGGGAGCAGCCAGCTCAGAGACCGAGCCGCGCGGGATATAGGTCGCCACGACGAGCGCCAGCGCCGTCCCGGTCAGGGCAATCAGAAATACGGGATTCAGCGCATTGGCCAGCACGCTGCGCAGCGCGAGGATCGTCTCAGGTGGGAGCGTTTGCTGGCTGGTCTGGCTCACAAGGGCCTGGGCGCTTATTTGTCCAGTGACGTTCCCCGGCAGCCCAGGTACGCCAGACAGGCCGCTAAATAGGCGCGCGGTCATGACCGCTCCCATCAGGCTCACCCCCACCGTTCCCCCGATGCTGCGTGAAAATTGCAGCGACGATGTGGCGATCCCCAGCCGCTCCCGGGGCATCCCGTTTTGCACCGCGATGAGCAGCGCCGTCACCGATACTCCCATACCGGCGCCGAGCAGGATCTGGCTGAACCCGACCGACCACAGCGTCGCGCCAACCCCTTGTAGTGCCAGAAGTGCGGCACCTGAGGTCATGGTCGCCATACCCGTCAGCGCGATGCGGCGATAGCCCACCCGCAGGATAAATGGGGCGCTGAACGTGCTGGCCATGGTCCAGCCGAGGATCTGGGGAGTAAGGGTGGCGCCTGCCTGGGTCGCACTGGTCCCGATCACACCCTGGACGAACAAGGGGATGAAGCTCGTGCTCCCGAAAAGGGCCATCCCCGAGAGGAAACCGTGGAGGCTGGCGACGCTGAACATCCGGTGTCGGAACAGGTCCAGCGGGATGATCGGCTCAGGCGCACGACGCTCTACCCACAGAAACGCTATCGCACTTACAAGACTCAGCGCCAGCAACCCGAGAATCGGCGCCGACAGCCACGGAAAGGCCTGGCCGCCCTGGAGGAGCGCCAGGAGCAGCGCGACGACGCTGCTGGCCAGCAAGATGGCGCCTTTATAGTCGATACTGATCCGCCTGCTCCGCCGTTCCGATTCGACCAGGCCCCACCACAGCACGGCGACGGTGATTAACCCAGGCGGCAAGTTGATATAAAAAACCCACCGCCAGCTCACATGGTCGACCAGGAAACCGCCGAGTAGCGGCCCGACGATGCTGGCCACCCCCCACACACCGGAGAATAATCCCTGCATCCGGGTGCGCTGCTCGATGGAGTAGATGTCGCCGATGATCGTAAAGGCCAGCGGCAGGAGTGCACCGGCGCCCAACCCCTGGATCGCCCGGAAGAAAATAAGCTGGAACATCGACTGGGAAAGCCCGCTCAGGGCCGACCCACTGAGGAATAAAGCCATGCCGACCACAAAGATCCGCCGCCGGCCGTACAAGTCTGACAGGCGGCCGAAGATGGGCATCATCGTCGTCGAAGTCAACATGTAGGCCGAAAACACCCAGCTATACAAGGTCAGGCCGCCCAGTTGGGCGATGATCGTCGGCATGGCCGTCCCGACGACGGTGAGTTCGACCGCCGCCAGGAACAGCGCAAGCATCACTCCGGCCGTCACGACCACAAGACGGCGCGTAGACATCTGGGGTATCATTATCATTCGAGCTGCCTCACTTCCGGGTGACGCCACAGGACCCATAGCGAATACCCCAGGGCGATCACTGCCCCCAGGCCCACCGCGAAGGGCGCGCCAAAACGCTGTGCCACCGCGCCTCCCTGTAGGGCACCCACCGGGATCATCCCCACGAACATTAGAGTGTAGACACTCATCACGCGACCCCGCAAGTGGTCGGGCACGATGGACTGAATGAGGGAGTTCACACTTACATTCTGGGTCATGAATGCCCAGCCGACGCCTACCAGGACGAGCAGGGACAGGGGATAGGAGCGCGAGGTCGCAAACAGGAGCAACATCGTCGGGAAAAGCAGATTGCCGGCAGTCAGCAGGCGGCCCTTGCGCGGCGAGTTGCCCAGGCTGGCCAGGACCAATCCACCCACAACCGCACCCAGACCAACGGCGGCGGATAGGAAGCCGAGGCCGGATGCCCCGACGTCGAGCACGTCGACAGCGAAGGCCGGCATCAGCGTGACGTAGGGCATCCCAAAGATGCTGGCCACGGCGACCAACGTGGTCAGCGTGCGAACGGTACCGTTACCTCGCAGGTAACTGACCCCCTCGGCGACATTCTGCCGTACCGAGGTGCCGGCGCGGGCCATAGGTCGAGAAACCACGTCCATCATCAGCAAACCGGCGATAACCGCCATGAAGCTGGCGCCATTCAGGAAGAAACTGGGCGCGATGCCCAGGCTGGCGACCATCAGCCCGGCGATGGCTGGCCCGACAATGCGCGCGCCATTAAAGCTCATCGAGTTCAGGGTAATCGCATTCGTCAGATCTTCTTTACCCACCATCTCGACGACGAAGGCTTGCCGCGCCGGCATGTCAAAAGAGTTTATGGTCCCCAGGCCGAAGGCCAGCAGACCGACGTGCCACACTTCGATCCGGCCACTCCAGGTCAGGAAGGCCAGGCTAAAGGCCTGGATCATGGCCGAGGTCTGTGTCGCGATAATCAGTTTGCGTTTGCCTACCCGGTCCGCGACGACGCCAGCCGGCAGTGAAAACAGCAGCACGGGCAATGAGCCGGCAAAACCGACAAGGCCCAACGCCATTGGCGAGCTGGTCAATTGATAAACCAGCCAGCTTTGCGCCACAGTCTGCATCCAGGTGCCGATGAGGCTAATCATGTTGCCAAAATAGAACAGCCGAAAGTTGCGATGGCGCAGCGCCCGAAACGTGCCCGGCACGCGCACGCCGCTGGCCCAACGGAGGGACGTGTTTACGGCATTCTCCGTGTAC
>JBBITV010000392.1:1799-4164 GCA_037440585.1 Chloroflexota bacterium | reverse complement strand
TTCTTCATTCTTCATTCTTCATTCTTCATTCTTCATTCTTCATTCTTCATTCTTCATTCTTCATTCTTCATTCTTCATTCTTCATTCTTCATTCTTCATTCTTCATTCTTCATTCTTCATTCTTCATTCTTCCCTCCGTGCATTAACTTGCATAACTACCGGCGGTAGAAGACGTTGGTGCAATATGAGGAGTAAAGTTTTCGGCTGGCCGTGACGATACTACACAATGAGGCGTAATGCGTAAGAAACGCATCACGCATCACGCATCATCTAAACAGGGCGGGGCCTTGAAAGTGTTGGATGTCATTTCTCTAGGCGCGCTTGTGATCTATGCTGTGCTGCTCCTCCTGGTGCGGCGCAGCCAACACCGTGCCCGGCGGACGTACGTGACGTATCTGTGGGCGTCGCTGCTGCGCAGTCTGGGCGATGTGCTGTTTGCATGGGCTTCCACGCCACCCATGGCCGTGGTCGGCTTCAAAGTGGGCCTGGCGGGCGGCGTGTTAATGCCGTTTGCTTTCTATCGCTTTGTGCTGGTCCTGCTTGACCAGGATGCGGACCCGCGACACCGGCGCATACTGGGCGTGAGTTACGTGGCCTCACTGGTGCTATTGCTGACCATCGCGCTGGACCTGGTGATCACGGACGTCGCCACCCTCTACCGCCAACCACTGCGAGAGCTGGACCCGGTGTTGCCGGCGCTGTTTTTGGCGCAGACCTTGCTCGCAGCGCTGGCGGCAGCGGCTTTAGCACGTGGTTGGCGCCAGGCGAAAGACCCGAATGTCCACAACCTGCTGGCCTACCTCCTGGCAGCAGCCAGCATCACGTGGCTGGGCAATGCCAGTAACCTTATCCCTGGCCTGTGGGACTATTCCTACGACATCGTCGCCAACCTGCTCAACGCACTGGTGGCGATGTTGGTGATCCTACGCTATCGACTGCTGAACATTGCCTTTGTCGCCCGGCGCATCCTGGTTTATTTTTCGCTCTCCATAGTCGTCACGATTGGCTTCGTGGTCAGCTTCTTCGCCATCGACCATCTCTACCACAGCGCCCTGGGATCGCTAACCTACCTGGTGCCGGCCGTCGCCGGCTTGCTCGTGGCCGCCGCGTTTCCCAGCCTGCGGGATGCCACCGAAGTTGTGCTCGATCGTCTCTTGTTTCACAACCGTTACGACTCGCGTCGCATGCTGCAAGAGATCAGCCGCGCCACGACGTCGCTCATCGATCTTGAGCAACTGGCCGCGACCATCCTGCGCCACGTCGTTGGGACGATGGGCATCGAACGCGCGGCGCTTTTCGTACGTCACCCAGGCACGTTGGATTTCAGCTTAATCGCCCACGAGGGGTGGAACGGCGTCGTGCCGGCTACGTGTCTGGACGGGGACCACCCGCTAATCAGGCGTTTGTACCGGACGCCGGAGGTGCTCACCCGCCGGGACCTGGAGCAGGCTGCAGAGACTTGCGGGCTGGCCAAAGACGGATGCGCCAGCCTGGTGCAACTGGATCTCGAGCTATTTGTACCCACTATCGCCCATGGGCAGCTTGTCGGGGTGCTGGCCTTCGGCGCCAAACGCTCGCGTGATGTCTACCTCGAGGAAGACCAAATGGTCCTCTTGACATTGGCCCATCAGACGGCTACGGGCATCGCCAACGCCGCGCTGTACCGTGAGACCCAGCGCCGGCTGGAAGCCGAACGCTCTGCCCGGCGGATAGCTGAGACCCTCCAGGAACTGGCGCGCATCCTGGGATCGACCCGCAAGCAGGAACAACTCCTGGAACTGGTCCTTGAGAAATTGGGAGACGTTGTAGACTATCACAGTGCACTACTGCTTCTCGTGGACGAAGACGACCTGGTGGTCACCGCTGTGCGTGGGCATCCGGTCGTAGAGCGCTTCCGGCGGATCCGCTTCTCCCTTAATCCGCCCAGTTTCTTCGGGAAAGTCCTGCAGCAACCTGAGCCGACGATCATCGCTGATGCGCGCGCAGAGGCCTGCTGGGACCAAGAGGCCGGACTGGTGGAGTGCATCCGGAGCTGGATCGGTGCTCCCATCATCGCCCAGGGCGAAGTGCTGGGGCTGCTCGCGGTCGCTCACAATCAACCGGGCTTCTATGGCTCGCACGATGCCCGGGTGGTGTTTGCCTTTGCCGGTCAGGTGGCGGTAGCGATTCAGAACGCACAGCTCTACTTAGGTCTGCGTGAGGAGCGTGAGCGGTATCGAACCTTGTTTGAGCGTGCGGAGAGCCAGGTGGCTTTCCTCCACCGCATTCTGACTATTGGTGACCAGATGCGGATTGCCCTTGACCTGCCCCAGGTGCTCACCCAGATCTGTGAGGGCATCCGGGACATCTTCGGCTGGACCACGGT
>JBBITV010000392.1:0-1789 GCA_037440585.1 Chloroflexota bacterium | reverse complement strand
ATTATGTCTGGATAACGAATCGTCCGGGGGGACAGCGCCGGTGGCCCAGGTGGGTCGGGCCGCGGAGTTGCTGGAGCAGGTCCAACTACTCGCCCATACAAATGGCTCTGGCCCCTGGTATGCCCAGGAGCGATTCCGCATCAGCCACTCGTATTTCGTCGACCACCGTTTGGTCACAGACGCGCCCACCGGGGCGGATATGCCCCCTCCGCAAGAGGGGGTGGCCGACGACCAGGCCTGGTGTCCGGCCGACTTTCTGGTGATCCCGATCGACGCGGCTGGCAAGCGGCTCGGAAGCATCTGGGTCGGCGACCCGGCCGATCGCCAGCGTCCGAGCCTGGACCAGGTCCAGGCGCTGGAAATCTTTGCCAACCAGGCGGCCATCGCCGTCGAGAATGCCCGGCTGCTCGAGGCCGAGCGTAAACAGCGCGAATTGGCCGAAGCGATGCGTGAGGTCGGCACAGCGTTGAGCGCCACCCTGGATTTTGATGCCGTGCTTGACCGCCTGCTCGACCAGATCGCCCGGGTAGTGCCTTACGATGCCGCCAACATCATGCTGGTCGAGGGCGGACGCATCCGCATTGCCCACACGCGTGGCTACGAGCAGTTCGGCCCTGAGGTCGTTCACGACATCGACACGTTATCCTTCGACATAGCGACGACAGCCAATCTGCGCTGGATGGCCGAGACCGGGCAGCCGCTGGTCATCCCCGACACGGCGGCCTATCCCGGCTGGGTGAAGGTCGGAGCCTCGGCCCATGTGCGCGCGTGGGCTGGCGCGCCCATCGTGGTGCAGGGGCAAGTCGTGGCCTTTTTCTCGTTGGACAAGATCGAGCCAGGCTTCTACCGGCCGGAGCACGCCGATCATCTGGCCGCCTTCGCAGCGCAGGCCGCGCTGGCGCTGCAGAACGCCCGGCTGTTCAGCGAGCTGGAACGCCTCTACCGGGAGACAGCCGAGGCACACCACCGGGCTGAGACGGTGTTGTCTGAGGCGGCGGCTGGCCTGCTGGTCCTCGATCCCGAACTGCGGGTGATCGCCGTCAACCCAGGCGCGCAGCGCATCTTTGGTCGCACGGCATCCACCATGTTGGGCCGCTTCCTTGCAAGCCTGGACTGCGACGCGCTGTGGCGGCCGGGCAGCCCGCTCCAGCGCGCCATCGATACGGGAGCCCGCGTTGCCCCTGAGGAAGTGACCCTGGACACGATCGACGGTGTGCGCAACCTCCTCGTCGGGGTCACGCCCATCCCGGATGGTTACTTACTCAGCTTTGCCGATATCACGCAATTGAAGGAAGTGGATCGCCTCAAGACCGAATTCGTCGCCAACGTCTCCCATGAGCTGCGGACGCCACTGGCGTCGATCAAAGCCTATGTGGGGCTGTTGCTGGACAAGCTGGACGAGGGCGACGAGGAACTGCGCAACCGCTTCTTGACGGTGATCGACCAGGAGACGGACCGGTTGGCGATTCTGATCACCGATCTGTTAGACTTGTCACGTCTGGAGTCTGGGCGTGTCAAGATTCACAAATTGCTGATCGATCTGCGGGATGTGGTGCACGACGTGGTCCACTCGCTGGACATTCAGGCGCGTGAACGCGGTATTTCAGTGAACGTTTCCACGTCTGATCACTTGCCGATGATCCTGGCTGATCCGGAACTAATGACGATGGTGGTCAAGAATTTGCTCAACAATGCACTCAAGTTCAGTCCGCCTGGCACCCATGTCACTATCAAGTGTGAAGAGGTTGATGGCTGCGTGGAGTTGAGCGTTATCGACCAGGGCATGGGG
>JBBITV010000391.1:0-4179 GCA_037440585.1 Chloroflexota bacterium | reverse complement strand
CGCTGCGGTCGACAATCAAAAGGCTTTTGACCCCCTGTCGCCGTGCGATGTCGTCGACGATCTGGCGCACCCGGTCGCGATCGCCGGCCATCATGGCCTGACGCAAGCTGCCCTCGATCACCTTGCCCAGGCTGGTGCTTGTCTGCTCCAGGTTGCTCATGAGCAAAGCCTGGTGGCGCACGTGCTGAAAATACGAGAAGACCACCATGCTGATGAGCAGCGGCAATACCACTCCAGCGGTGATCTGGAAACGTAAACTGTGGTAGAAACGAACCTGTTTCACTCTAGATTCTAGATGATTGGACGGACTACTTCCGCCGCTGCCGCCTCCACCGCTCAACATACGCCCGGTCCATTTCGCGCTTGGCGACGATCAGGCCGACCACAGTGAATCCGACTGCGAGCACGGCGACGATCATCGCCTGGCGACGGAACACGGTCTCCTGAATCGCTTTCTCGGCGGATTGCTTCACACCTTCGCTGATCGATTTGCTCTTGGACGTCTTCTCTTCGATCACTGAGAACTGGGCTGTGTGTTGGACTGCCCGTGCAGTGATAAGGTTCGTGGTGGCCTCTCGTAACCGTCCCTCTTCCACGGTCACGATCAGCCCGCGACTCTCGGCCTCTTTGACCTTGGCCTCAGCCTCTTCATAGGCGGTGGCGGCCTCGGTGAGTGTCTTATGGATCTGATCTACCTGCTCGCCGATCGGGCTGTTGGGAGCATGGCATGACCCGCAGTGCCGCGGCTGGTCGCCAACGAAAAGGTCCTCTGTTGGCTTGGTCACGTCATAGCGGCCGTGACAGGTGACGCACTTCGGACCATCGCCGACCGCGTGCTTACTCTTAAGGTACGAATCCTGAGTTGCCGAGTGGCAACTGCCGCAGACGTTCGCGACCTCTGTGAATCCAGGTGGGACTGCCCCATGAGTGCCATGGCAAGTGGCGCAGTTCGGCGCGCGCAAATCCTGCTTCTGCAATAAGGCGATGCCGTGGACGCTCTTCTCGTACAGCTCAAACTGGTTGGTCGGAATGCCGTACGGCTGCATCAGGTTCTTGTCGGAGTGACACGAGGCGCAGAGCGCGGGCACGTTGGTTGCATACACCTTGGCCGACGGGTCGTTCTTTTGCCTGGTTGCGTGGCCGTCGTGACAATCGAAACACGTGGCCACGCGCTGGTCACCCGCCGCCAGCAACTGGCCGTGCTGGCTCTCCAGATACTTCGCGTACTGATCGACGGGTATGTCGTATTGGCGCATCAGCTCTGGCCGGGCGTGGCACGAGGCGCACAAACCGGGAATCTTTTGCTTGTCCGGTACGCCGATGTAGTTGGCCGCTGGCGACATCGCCGCGCTGGCCGAAGTAGCCGAGGGGTCGCCGCCGTGGCAGTCGGGGCAACGCACACCGCGGTTGGCGTGCACACTGCTTTCCCAGGCCGAGGTAATTTCCTTGTGCTTGCCCGCCAGCGTGCGGTGACAGTTCATACAGGAGTTTTGCCCTGGCGCAAACGGATACTGGATGGGCGTCGGGACGGGAATGGCTACTGCTGCACCCGGAGTTGGCACAGCAGCACCGGGCGGGCCGCCTGTGGCGGGCTGGTGGCATGTCCTGCAGATGTCGTTGGTCCGGCCGGCGTGGCTGGCCGGGATCTTGGTCGCGCCGCCCACCCCGTCCTTGTGGCACGCGAGACAGTTATCGCGGCCCTGAAGCGAGTGCGGGATTGGATTCGGACCGCCGGCCGCCGGTTTCGCCGGTGCCGTAACCGCAGCCGGCTCGTGGCAGAACTTGCATAGCTCGTTAGTCCGGCTCACGTGGTCATCTGGGAACTTAGGCGCACCGCCGACGCCGGTCTGGTGGCAGGCCACACAGTTCTCGCGCCCGGTCAGGCTATGCGGGATTTTGGGCGGCTCACCCCGCGTGGCAGGCGTGGGCGCACCCGGCGCCGGTGCAGCCGCACCCGCCTCACCGGCCGGTGCACCCGCCTTGATCCAGGCTTTGATGGTGGCAAGTTCGGCATCAGTCAGCTTGCGGGTGGCGTCAGTATGTGTCTGGGTTTGTTTCTGGATCAACAGACTGCCGTCAGGGTCGTCAGGTTTGACCGCCGGGCCGCTCGCGCCGCCTTTGAGAACGCTTTGCACATCCGTCAGCGTCAGGCCGGCAGTGCCACCGTGGCAACTCACACACTTTTTCTGGAAAATCGGCAGCACATCCTTGGCGAAGGAAGGCCCGGCACCTGGGGCGGCCGGCGCTGCCGGTGCAGTCGCCGTCGGCGTCACAGTCGGTTGCGGCCCGAGGGCGCGCTTATGGCATACGAGGCAGACGTCGTTGGTCCGGCCGGCGTGGTTGGCCGGCACCTTGGAGGCGCCAGCGACGCCCTCCTTATGGCAAGTCAGGCACTGGCCCTCGCGGCCTTCCAGCGTATGGGGAATAGTCGGCGGGCCGCCGGGTGTGGCAGCCGGCGCGGCCGCCGTAGTGGCGCCCGGGGCGGTCCCGGCAGACGCAGCCACGCTTCCGGCGCTGGCCTTGTGGCAACCGGTACACGTCTCGTTAGTCCGGCCTGCATGGTTGGCCGGGGTCTTGGGAGCGCCGCCGATGCCGTCTTTGTGACAGGACAGACATTGACCTTCCCGCCCCTCCAGGGGATGGGGAATAGGTGGTTGGGCCAGGCTTATTCGCGGTAAGATGAGCAGGGTTGCAACTACCAGGGCGACCATGCCAAGGCAGCGCACTACTTGTGCACGTGTCAACATGGTGATCTCCACCGTGGGACAGGCAACGAACCCCGCACGGCCTGCCCCACACCCCAAGGCGCTGAGTCTTAGCTAAGCTGTCCCCATATGGTCAACACGATGGAGACGACGAGAACCAGGATACCCAGACCGATGGCGATGGGCCGTCTACGTGGTTGGATGGACGGATTGCGGTCAATGAACGGCAGAAAGAAAAGCACAACCACAACGACGACAGGCGCCAGCACGCCAACCGTGCGCGGCACCAGCTTAAGGACCTGATAGAGGAAGAGGAAGTACCACTCCGGTTTAACGTGTGGTGGGGTGCGCAAGGGGTCCGCCTTGGCCTCCAACCGGGCCGGGAACAAAGACACAAGTACGATCAGCAGCGCCAAGACAATATACCAGACGATCACTTCAGAAAGCAGATAATTAATGAATGGCTTGGTGACGGGCTCGTCGGCTTCTTCGTGGGTAATACGTTCCAAAGATGCCATGGTTGCCTCCAGGTCGTCTATGTGTCATGATGAGGGCCCTGCCAGCGGCCGGTGGGATCGGCCAGGCCGATCTGGTGAATGAGGAAGATATGCACGGCCAGAAGAACCGAGATGATAATCGGCAGGATCAGAACGTGAATGCCGAAGAAACGGCTGAGCGTCATGCCCGTAATATCGGTCCCGGCACGCAATACGTTCAGCATAGGCCCGCCGACAAGCGGCATGGCGCCCGCGATCTCGGTGCCCACCGTCGAGGCCCAGTAGGCGGTCTGGTCCCAGGGCAACAGATAGCCAGTGAAGCCAAAGAGCAGCGTGACCCCAAGTAGCAAGACCCCGACCATCCAGGTCAGCTCACGCGGTTTCTTGTAGACGCCCTGAAAATACACCCGCAGCATATGTCCAATACAGGCCAGGATCATCAAGTTGGCCGACCAGGCGTGGAGGCTGCGAATCAGCCACCCGAAATTGACCTGGTTCATGATCAGGAGGATGCTTTCGTAAGCAGCTTCCGGCGTGGGACGATAGTACAGTACCAGGAGCGTGCCAGTGATCGCCTGAATGATGAAGAAGAATAGGGTGACCCCACCCAGGAAAAAAGTGCGGGCGCCCGTGGGCATCGGCTCGTTGATCAGATACTCCACCACTCCCCGGATGCGCAGCCGTTCTTCAAACCAGTCGATCGTCCGATCGGGCAAGGTTCGCGGTAGTCGCATCAGGCGGCTCCTCCAACATAAATGTTCTCACCCTCGACACTCACCGCCATGGGTGGCAGCGAATTGGGAGGAGGCCCAGAGATGACCGCGCCAGTGATCGGGTTGAACCGACCATCGTGGCACGGGCAAAGGATGATGTTTCGTGACGGATCCCATTCGCAGATACAACCGAGATGAGTACAGATAGCCGAGAATGCTTTGACCCCTTCTGAGGTTTTCACCACCATCACTGGTTTGTCATTC
>JBBITV010000390.1:0-4187 GCA_037440585.1 Chloroflexota bacterium | reverse complement strand
TGACGAAGTTTTTCACCCTGGCTGCGCTGACCATCATCGCCAGCGCCACCGTCTGGTTCAGCTCGTCGGTCGATGCACCGTTGGACTTCGCACCTGCGAAGTGATGCTGCGTTCAAGGTTTACACCCGGCCACGACTGACGCAGCCAACAAAACCAACTCCTTGGTCTTGGGGTCGAGGCTCTCGGCGTAGTGTACGCCCATAAATTGGTGGCTCATGCTTGCGGCTCTCCTTAGCGGATTAATCTATTGATATATCAAAATGCTTCGATATATTGACGTAACAAAAAGCCCCTGGACAGACAGGTGCCTATCCAAGGGCTAGGACGGCTTGAGCAAGGTAATCAGCTTGCTGACGTCGGGCACGATCCTGGTAAACAGCATGCCACAGCACTCGGTGACATTGTCGCTGTCGATGGCGTAATAAACCAGCTTGCCCTCTTTGCGGCTCTTGACCAGGCCAGCCGCTTTGAGGATTCCCAGGTGATGGGAGATGGTCGGTTGTGACATGTTAAAGGCATCTACGATGTCTGTCACGCACATCTCGCCTTTTTCCTGAAGCATTTTCAGGATGCTCTGGCGGGTATCGTCCGCCAGGGCCTTGCAAAACACCACACAATCGATCCGGGTCACTTTGGCTCACTCAATACATAGACGTTTTTGAATACGTCGATATTATACACTATAATTCAGATTTTGTCAAGGGGTAAATGGGGGCAATTCCTCAGATGGAGTAAAATGGGCCGGGTGGGAGTCGAACCCACACGGGTTTCCCCAGCGGATTTTAAGTCCGCCGCGTCTGCCATTCCGCCACCGGCCCAAATCATGTCAGTCACATTATAGCGCCCTCGCGCTCTGAAGTCAAAGACCTGTGCCTGTAGGTAATGCAGATCTGACAGGTCTCCAAGACCTGTCAGGCTACTCCTTTCTACGCCAGGGGAACAACCGGCGCACCTTGCCGACATCTTCCGCCAGCACGATCAAAAATCCTATTCACCGGCAAGGGGGAGGGCACCGGGGTTGGGGGGTAATCGCGGGAACCTTTCCCGCCTCCCCAACGTCTGCAAACCGAGCCCAACCTGGACATGAGGAGGTATCCCATGACTCGCCAGACACTCTTCGCCATCCTGGCGCTGATCGCACTATTCTTCGTCACCGCCGGCCCTTCCCTGGCCGACGGCATCATCATCCCAGAACCTATCCCGTGCATCGAGCGCCCGCCGTGCCCGGACTGTCCCCGGCCACCCATACCCTGCCCGCCCCCGCCGCCGCGCCCGCGGCCTATCCCGCCCCTCGCCATCAAATATCACCGCGTCACCGTCACCATCGAGGATCAGGTTGCCAGAACCCACGTCGACCAGGTCTTCCTCAACGACGCCCCCTTCGACGTCGAGGGGACCTATCTGTTCCCGCTGCCTGAGGAGGCCAGCATCTCACAGTTCGCCATGTGGGTGGATGGCCAGAAGCTGGAAGGCAAGGTGTTGGACAAGGACGAGGCGCGCCGCATCTATGAAAGTATTGTGCGGTCGCGGCGCGACCCGGCGCTCCTCGAATACGTTGGCCGCAACGCTTTCCAGGCGCGGGTATTCCCGATCCCCGCCCGGGGGGAGAAGCGCATCGAGCTGGAATACACCCAGGTGCTCAGGCAGGACGCCGGCCTGGTGCGCTACGTCTACCCACTCAATACCGAGAAGTTCTCCGCCCGGCCACTCCAGCAGGTCAGCATCCAGGTGGACGTCCGCTCCCGCGAGGCCATCAAGGCGATCTACTCCCCCAGCCACCGCGTCGCCATCAGCCGGGACGGCGAATATCGCGCCCGCATTGGCTATGAGGAAAACAACGTCAAGCCCGATACCGACTTCGCCCTGTATTATAGCATCTCGCCAGAAGACGTCGGCCTGAGCGTGCTGAGCTACAAGCCAGCGGGAGAAAGTGGTTTCTTCCTGCTCCTGGCTGCGCCCAAAGTCAGAGTCGAGCAGACCGAAATTGTCGCCAAGGACGTGTTCGTCATCCTGGATGTATCCGGCAGCATGCGCGGGGAAAAGCTGGCGCAAGCCAAGCGTGCCCTGGAATACATCCTGGATCATCTCAATCCAGGCGACCGTTTCAACGTCATCGCCTTCAGCACCGGCACCCGCCAGTTCGCTTCCAGCCTGCAACCCCTTGAGCGCCGGACCGACGCCCGGCGCTTTGTCAACGACCTGCAGGCGGAGGGCAGCACTGACATCAACCGCGCCCTGCTCGACGCCCTGCGCCAGGCCGACCCCGAGCGGCCGCAGATTGTCATCTTCCTGACTGACGGCCTGGCGACGGCTGGTGAAGTCCAGACCGAACGCATCCTGGATAACGTCGCCCGCGCCGCGCCCAAGACAACGCGCCTGTTCACCTTCGGCATCGGCGATGAGGTTAATACCACCTTGCTCGACCGGCTGGCCCAGGACCATCGCGGCGCCAGCGCCTACGTCCGCCCCACTCAGCGCATCGACGAAGAAGTCTCGGCCTTCTACGCCAAGGTCAGCACCCCAGTCCTCTCCGACATCAGCCTCGACTTCGGCAACATCCAGGTCGAAGACACCTATCCTTACCCCCTGCCCGACCTCTTTGCTGGTAGCCAGCTCGTCCTGGTCGGCCGCTACCGTGAAGGCGGCGGCACCTCGGTCGCCCTCACGGGCCTGGTCAACAACCAGCCTCAGAGCCTGCGCTACGACGACGTGACCTTCGCCCGCGACGGCGGCGCGGATGGTTCGGCTGCGCTCACCACAAGCTTCATCCCGCGCCTGTGGGCGACGCGCAAGATTGGCTATCTGTTGAACCAGATCAGGTTGAAGGGGGAAAACCGCGAGGCGGTCGAGGAGATCGTGCACCTGGCGACGCGCTACGGAATCGTTACACCCTACACCTCGTTCCTGGTGAACGAGCGCGAGGACGTGCTGACCCAGGAGGGCCGCCAGCGCGCCGCGGAGAAGGCCGCGCCCATGTATGCGCCAGGCGCTGCCCCCAACTCTGGAGCCGCTGCCGTGCAGGACAGCCAGGCGCGTGGCGCCCTCAGCAGCGCCGACCGTGCCGCGCCGGTGCAGCAGGCAGATGCCCTTCGCCAGGTGGGCGACAAAGCTTTCATCTACCGCAACGGCGTCTGGACCGACACCGCCTTCGATCCCAGCCGGATGCAGACCAGCAAGCTTGTCTTCAGCAGCCAGGCCTACTTCGACCTGCTGGCCCAGCACCCGGATTGGGGCCGCTACTTCGCCTTGAGCGAGCGGGTGATCGTTGTTCTGAACGGCAAGGCATATGAGACCACCTCGGACGGGACATCAGAGCTACCCCCGTCCAGTCAGGTGACGGCAACACCGGCCCCTGTGATTACCACGACTGTTCCGCGCCCTACCTCAACGACAGTTGTCGCCAGCCCGACAAGCAGCCCTGCAACGCCAGTAGCGGTGGTGACGCCGGCCCAATCGACTGCCGGCAGCACAAGTTTGCCGACTGCGGCGATTGGGATGGGTGTTTTGGTGCTGGTGGCAATTGCATTGAAGGCGTCTGGATCACGAAGCGAGAAGAGCGCGAAGCACACACAAGCATCGACTGCAGTCTCCAACTTCGTGTCTTCGCGCTTCGTGTCCTTCGTCCCCTTCGCCGCCTTCGTGATCCAAATTATCTCTTTCAATCCCACGCACACGTGGCAGCGCCGGGCGGAACCCGGCAAGCACCTCCCGCCGCTCTGCCAGCAAAGCATGCGCCCGCATCAGGCTCAAGTGCGTTGATTGCCAACCGGTTTGCGCAGCGCGGTGGTCCAGGTCGCGTAGCCGGTAGGCCAGGGCGGAGCCGGTCATCTGGCGGATGCCTTCGTCTTGCGCCTCCAGCAGCGCGAGTAGTTGTGGAACGGCATCCTCTCAGAGTAAGTGCGCTATCGGCTCGTCAAGTGCGTTTTCGAGGCTGCGAACGACCATCGCACGCAGGAGGGGATGCGCCTCGACCGGCACGTCGCTGCCGTCGTCCAGGGCGCGTGCCGCGGCCAGGCACCAGAGGGGCACCTCGGGGTCTTCATAGAGTTGGGTGGTGAGCCAGGCCTGTTGGTCCAGCCGCTTGCGGATCAGTTCGCGCCGCTCTTCGTCGACAATGGTCTGGATCGCATGCACGATGATCTTTTCGAGCCGCACTCGCAGGTCGCGTCGCCGCTGTTTCAGCACGG
>JBBITV010000389.1:0-4192 GCA_037440585.1 Chloroflexota bacterium | reverse complement strand
GGGTTCCTTCGAGCCCGGCTCAGGATGTTATTCTGGGAACTACTGTGCCGCCGTCATTTCCACCTCCCCCACTCAGTCTCTGGCAGTCGTGGTGTACGAGTACGGGAGCGGCGGGGCAGCCCCGTCCACCTACAATGCGTTCAGTGGCAGGTCGAATATCGGCTACGCGCCGCTGGTCAAGAAGAACTGGGGGGATTCGCAGAACACCGGCGTCACAGTGATGAACACCAGTGACTCGCAGGGCACCACGGTGTCGGTCACCTTTTATGGTGACGATGACACCAGCCAGGGTAGCTATCAGGGGACGGAGACCTACTGGCTGCCCCCCCGTGCCGTGCATTCCTTCTGGACGCCCAGCCTGTCGGGCTTGCCGAGCCCGTTCCTGGGCTCGGCGAGGGTGACGACCGACTCGGCGGTAACGGGCGTGGTGCTGGTGGGCGAGCAAGGGGCAGGCGTGTATAAGGCGACCAATGGCTTCCTGGATGGGGCCGGCGCTGCATACATTTCTGAGTTGTTCAACTATGCCAATTACCCCAAATCAGGGATTACGGTGCAGAACCAGGAAGGTAGCCAGACCGCCCGGGTCTGGGTTGACTACTACAACCTGGATGGCAGCTTCCGTCAGAGTATCGGCCCGAAGGACATTTCCCCGCGCGAGGAGCGAACCATCCATTCATGGAACAATGGACTGCCGACGGAGTTTCATGGGTCGGGGAAGGTGAGGTCGGAAGGCGGGCAGCGGCTGGGGGTATTGGTGAATGAGGCACGGGCGCCGAGCGGGGTGGGCTATGACGGGCAGGCCAGTTTCAACGGCAGCCAGCCGTAGGGGGTGTGGATAGCCGGGCGGGGAACACCCAATTCCCCGCCCGATTTTGTTTGATGGGGACGGGTCGCTCAGTATTTATTGTTGGTGAAGTAGAACTGTTTATTCCCGTCCAAGATAGCCAGAGCAAAGCCATCTAACTCCGCCAGGGATGGCCTTTTTGTTGTGTGCACCCCGCCAAATGGCTTACGCCGCTTGCACAGTCTTGCATGCCTGTCTTCAGCAAGCGTGCGCTATTCAGCGTGAAATAGAACGCGCCAGATCATCGTTGCCCCTCGCTGCATTCCGGTGTATAATAGGCACGATTTGGTTATGCGCCATGCGTGAGATGAGGCGGAGGAGAACATGCGACGATCGGGGAGGCTTGCACACAGCCTGTTACTATTGATTCTGGTAGGACTCATTCTGGAAACGCCCATAGCGGCCTACGCCCAGTCAGCGGGCGGGCTCACCATCGCCCAGTTGCAGATGTCGATCTGGCCCGAGTATGATGATCCACGTGTGCTCGTCATCCTGCGCGGCCAGTTTGCCGACGCCACCAGCTTTCCGCGGGATGTATCGTTCCCCATTCCGGTGGGGGCGGAAGTTAATGCGGCGGCTTATTCGGACGCTGACGGCAAACTCCTGTCCCAGTCCTGGAAAGTTGACACCGGGCCGTCGGGGCCGATCATGAGTTACAATCTGCCGACCTCCAGCTTCCAGGTCGAATATTACTACGAGGGCCTGGCTGGCAAGGACAACAAGAAACTGGACTTCTCCTATCAGCTTCCGTACCCGATTACCGCCCTGTCCGTCGATGTTCAGCGGCCCCGTAATGCCACCGATTTTGCGATCGATCCCAAGCCGGATAGCCAGAGCAACGATCCCCAGGGCTTTCAATATAGTCTCTACAGTTTTAAGGACCTCCCCGCCAACAAGCCTCTCACCTTCAAGGTCAGTTACACGAAAACCGATCCCAGCCCGTCTGTAGACCGGGCGGCTGTCCCGCCGCCAGCTCCGGCCCAGCCAGCGGCCTCGACAGATATCCCCGCGGTCACCCGGACCGCTTCCAGCGGCCTTCAGCCCCTGGTCATTGTCCTGGCCACGATTGGGCTGGGCGGTTTGCTGGTCGTTGGTGGAATCCTGTATATCCAGCGCCGGCAAACCCAGGCCAAGGTTGATGATGAAGACGACTGGGAAGATCGCCGGCCGCCACGCGGTGGAGCCACGGCGAACTTTTGTACCCAGTGTGGCATGCGGCTCCGTCCCGGCGTGCGCTTCTGTCCTGAATGTGGAACGAAGGTTCGAAGTCCTGAAGGCGGCCAGCGCCTGGCCCCGCCCCCGCCGGCCAGATCCAGGCAGCAGGTGCCCCCACCGAAGGCCCGCCAGCGTTCATAGGAATGACCAATAGGAATGACCAAATGGAATGACCAAATTCCAATGACCAAATCCTGATGCTCAACCTCTTTAGTCATTGGTCATTGGGATTTGGTCATTGGTCATTGATCGGGCGTATCTTTTTTCTTTGAGAGGCGTTATACTAGCCGGAATTGCCAGACTTACAGACTGTAAGACTTCCGCAGTCCATGAGACTTCGGAAGTCCGGCTTGGTGACCTGAAGGTCAAAAGCAGACTCTATAGCCATGACACGTACGACACTGGTGCAAAGCTTCAAACTCGATCAACGCGGGCTGGCCCGGGTGTTCGGTGAGCTCGAAGCCCAGATTATGGAAGCCGTGTGGGCCCTGGGGGAGCCGACCGTCCAGGACGTGGTGGATCACCTGGGTGGTGACTATAATTACAAGACTATCATGACGGTCATGAACCGGTTGGTCGACAAGCGAGTTCTGGGACGGCGGCGTGAATCTCGGGCCTTCTTGTATACGGCCCGCGAGAGCCGGGACGAATTCCTGCGACGGGTCTCGCGCCGGGTCGTCGAAGGGTTGTTGCAGGACTTCGGCGACGTGGCCCTGGCGCAGTTCGTAGGGGCGGTGGATGAGGTCGATCCCCGGCAATTGGAAGCCCTGGAACGGATGATCCGTGAACGCACGGCACAGAGAGGATCGGCCACGTGATCGAGATCAAATGGCGTGGTGGTCGCCCCATCGCTGACATGCCGTTTTATGGGTTGATCTTCGTGGCTGCTGGACTCCTGGCAACCTTGCTCGGCTTCGCCATCCATTACGGCCCGGCCTATCATCAGGCGATGGATGCCTGCCGGGAGACCTGGGACGCTATCGATGATGGGTTGCCGCTGTTCGGACAGTGGTTTCCGCGATTTCTGGTCCTGCTGATTGTCGGACTGGCGGGCTTCAGTCTGAGTCGCCAGTGGTGGATCACCCGGCGTTTGATGGGCCAGTTATTGGCGACGCAGAGCAAGTTGCCGCGCCGCCTGCGCCGCCTGGCGCGGGAGCTTGGTCTCAGCGGGCACCTGGACTATGTCGCTGACTCTAGTGCGGCGTATGCTTTTACATACGGATTGCGGCAGCCGCGTATCTGCCTGACCTCGGGCCTACTCCACTTGCTCAATGAGTCCGAACTGCGCGCGGTGCTGCTCCACGAGCGCCAGCACCTGGTGAGCCGTGATCCATTGAAAATCTGGATTAGCCGCGCCCTGAGCTCGGCTCTCTTCTTCCTGCCCGTCGCCCACGATTTGCGGGACCGGTATATGGCCGGCAAAGAAATTGCCGCCGACGAGGCTACGGCGGCCCTGGTCCGGAGCGAATTACCCCTGGCAAGCGCTCTGTTAAAGCTACTGAACGCGAACTCCCGGCCGCTGGGGGTGGAACAACTGGCAGCTATCGGCTCTTTCAACGTTACCGAAGAACGCATCCAGCGGTTGCTGAGTGATCGGCCTGCTGAGACCAGGGCTCGATCGGTGCGGCGGGCGATCGCGAGCTGCATCATCGTCGGAATCATCTTCACCAGCAGCTATGCGCCGCTCTGGGCTACGTCGCATCACAACGACTTGGCAAACAGCGAGTGCGTCAGCGCACGCGATATTGGATTTTAGATTTTAGATTGATTTACCTCTGGGGAATCCAAAATCTAAAATCCAAAATTTAGGTTGGTAAGTCTTACGGTATGTAAGACACTTTGCTCCGCCCCAAATCTGTTACTGAAGGAGTAACCATGTTGAAGCGCGTCATGCTGCTTGGGGGCGTGTTGTTGGGGGTCCTGATCCTGAGCGGCTGTTCGGGTGGAACAGGCCCAGGGCCGATCCCGGGCGTAAGTGAGAATCCCCTGCCAGTGGTCGATCTAACCCCGACGGTGAGGCCCACTTCTCCACCCATCCCTACGTTTACACCCGGGCCGAAGCTGGTTTCAGCGAATCGCTTGCTATACATCCGCAACGGGCGCTTCTGGCTGTCCAACGCCGACGGCAGTGGG
>JBBITV010000388.1:2747-4211 GCA_037440585.1 Chloroflexota bacterium | reverse complement strand
GGATTTTAAGGAGGTGTTGTGATCGGGCAGGGCAAGCTCGTTGGTACGATTATGATTGTCGCTGGCCTGGCCATCGGTCTGATCTACCTGGCCTGGGGCGGATCTTCTATGTTGACCCGGCCTGAAGCTGGCTTGCAGATCACTGGCTTTATCCTGGGCCTGGCGCTGGTATTCATCATCTTCGTGGCCCCTCTCGTCGGTGGTGGCGCCTTCCTCCTGGTCAGGGGAACACAGGAGGCGAAAGAGTATGCCGAAATTGAGAAGGAGCGCCGTATCCTGAACACGGTGCTCACCCGCGGACAGGTCAAAGTCGCCGACGTCGCCCTCGAGATGAAGTTGACCCGCGACCAGGTGCGTGATTACCTGTACGACCTGGTCGGCAAAGGCTTGTTCAGCGGTTATGTCAACTGGAAAGAGGGTGTGTTGTATTCTCGGGATGCCCAATCGATGCAACAGAAATGTCCCAATTGTGGCGGAGAACTGGAGTTGGCCGGCAAGGGCGTGATTCAATGCCCCTACTGTGGCACGGAGTTGTTTATCGGCGAGGCGGTGGGTGGCACCAGCCAGCCGGTGACGGTGACGGCAGATACGCCAAACATCAAACGTGATGCGTGAGCCGCTCTTCACGGTTGACGTTTGACGAAAGAAGGATCCGACAAATGGCATTAGAAGACATTGCACACCGAGCGCAAGCCTGGCTAGACGCGATCCCTGGCTTTGCTGGCTACCAGGATCGTGAGCGGCGGCGCGACGCCGATAAGCAGGTGCGCATGCATCTGGCCCGCCAGTTTGATGCCCAGCGAGCGCGACTGGCGGACATCCAGGCTCAGATGGTCCGTAGCAGCAAGCTCGACCTGGTGGCCGAAGTCGAGCGCGCGATACAGAAGCTGCAACTGCTAATCGACCGGTTGCGCACGGCCAGCTATGGCTATGCGGGCTGGTACCAGGCGCCGGTTATCCAGGCGAGCGATCTCGACCAACTGCTCGCTTTCGACAATGCTCTGGCCACCGGTGTGGAGCAGGTCGAAGAAGGAATTGGTACCCTGGCGGGCGCTCTGGGCGACAAGGCGGCGGGTCAGGCCGCCATCGACAGCCTGATCAAGACACTGGATACGTTGAATACCCGGTTTGACCAGCGACGTGACCTGATCGAAAAGGGCAAACGGCTGCCTGCAGCGGAACTGGCCAGCGTATTGCAGGCCAGGCGTACGGAGACACCCACCGAGCAGGCCCTGACCAGGTTGAAGCTGGGCGATGCTCTGGAGGTCGAAGGCGAGAACTACCTGACGACGGCCCAGGTGACATACCGGATCGGCAACACGCGCTGGACGGCCTTTCGCCTCCGGGAGCAACCCGAACGCTGGTTGCATATCGGCGATCCTCACATCGGCGCGCCGGCCTTGTTTGACATGGTCCAGAGCATAACCGGGCGCCCGTCTGAGGCTTTGCTGACGGTGGAGGGCG
>JBBITV010000388.1:0-2737 GCA_037440585.1 Chloroflexota bacterium | reverse complement strand
AGCCGGGGTGCGCCACGGTGCAGTTCAGGCGTGGTACTACCGCTCCGGCGCTGGTAACTGGTTGTTGATCGAGGATTGGGGTGACGCCGTCCGCACCAGTCGCGGCCACGCAGTCGATCCCGATTTGGTCAAGGTGTATCCGAAGAAGTAGTTTCGTCGAACAACCACCCAATGTGTGGGAAAGGAGCAAACTGAGATGGCGATCCTAGACCGTATGTCCAACATTTTACGCGCGAACATCAACAGCCTGCTGGATTCTGCCGAGGATCCCGAAAGAATGATCGACCAGATCATCCGCGACATGGATTCAGCTCTCACAGAAGGCCGGGCGCAGGTTCGCGACCTGATCGCTCAACAAAAGCTCATCGAGGGCGACCTGGCGAGCGCGCAGCGATTGTCCAAGGAGTGGGGCGAGAAAGCCGAATTGGCCATTTCCAAAAACCGCGATGACCTGGCCATGGAATCCCTGCGCCGGAAGAAGGACTACGACGCCCAGACGCAGGTCTACCAGAGCCAGCTCGAAGCCCAAAAGCAGGCCGTCGAGCAGCTCAAGAAGCAGCTCGAGCAGTTGGAGTTCAAGTACGACGACGCCGTTCGTAACAAGGATGTCCTGATCGCCCGGCGCAAGCGTGCTGCTGCCCAGAGGCAACTGGCTGAAACCGGCGCCAGGCTGAAAGTGCCTGACTACGGGACGGAGATGGAACGGATGGAGCGGCGCATTCGCGAAGAGGAGGCACGTGCTGCTGCGAGCTACGAGGTGGCCCAGGGCTCCCTCGAGGGCCAGCTCGAAGAGCTGGGGGGCGACGACGAGCTCAAACAAGAGCTGGCGGCGCTCAAGGCGAAGGTGAAGGGCACGGGAGGGAGTAGTTGATGGCGCGAATCTTTGACGTCATTGAATGGTTTGATCAAAGTGGCCAAGAGATCGTACACAAAGTCCCCGAGGTTGGCTCGGGCGACTTCCGGCTAGGCTCACAACTGATCGTCAGGGAGAGCCAGGCGGCCGTGTTCTTTCGCGATGGCAAGGCGCTGGATACCTTTGGCGCAGGCCGCCACACCATCGAGACGGCCAACATACCGCTCCTGGCCAATCTGATTAACATCCCCTTCGGTGGCCGGACGCCCTTTACCGCCGAGGTGTACTTCGTCAACCTCAAGGAGTTCCTGGACCAGAAGTGGGGCACCGCCGAGCCTGTCGCCCTGCGCGACCCCGAGCTGGGGATGGTCCGGCTGCGAGCGTTCGGTACTTACTCGATCCAAGTCGGTGACCCGCAACTCTTCGTCAACAAGATCGTTGGCACGCGCGGCCTGTATGACACCTCCGACATCGCTGGCTTCCTGCGGAGCATGATCGTCTCCCGGATGACCGACCTGTTGGGCCAGCAAGCGAAATCGCTGTTCGACCTGCCGCAGATGTTCGATGAACTGGGTGCAGCGGTCAAGACGCGCGTCCACGACGATTTTGCTGGCCTCGGCCTGGACCTGAAGACGTTCTACATCCAGTCGGTCAGCCCGACGGAGGAGACCCAGAAGGCTATCGACGAGCGCGCCTCGATGGGCGCCATCGGCGATATGCAGAAGTACCTGCAATTCAAGGCGGCGCGGGCCATGGGTGAGGCGGCCACCGCGCCAGGCGGTGGCGCCACGCAGATGGGTATGGGCCTGGGCGCCGGTGCGGGCCTGGGCGCAATGATGGCCCAGATGCTAGGCCAGGCGTTCCAACAGCCTGCCCGTCCGTCTGAGTCGCCACGGGCTGAGCAGGGGCTACCGCAGGTCTTCAGACAGATAGAGAACGTCGTGGGAGCGCAACTGACGCTCCCCCCGCAGGACCAGGACGCGCTGTTGGCCCAGGTACGGACGCTGGAACAGGTGTTGTCGTCACCCGCGCCGGACCTGACCGAGATCCGCAACGCGCGCAAAGCGATCACCGACCGATTTCCGTGGATGAGCGCCCCGCTGGACCAGGTGTTTGCCACGCCGGCGGTTAACAAGGTGATGGGCGAAGCAGCGCGCCGGTTTACGGGCTCGTAACAGATGACAAGGTGACAAGGTGATGGTTGAGAGCAAGCCATTCTCTCAGCTATCAAGCGCTCACCGTGTCACCTTGTCACCGTGTCACCTTGTCACCTTGTCAGGAGTGCGTAATGCCACGTCCTAGTGGTAGAGCGAACGATGAACTCCGGAAGTTCAGGATAGTGCCGGGCTACCTGGCCTATGCCGAGGGCTCGGCCCTGATCCAGATGGGGAACACCGTCGTCGTGTGTGCTGCCACAATCGAGGACCGGGTGCCGGCATGGATGATGGGCCGGGGCACCGGCTGGGTGACAGCCGAGTATGGTATGTTGCCGCGTTCAACCGTGACCCGGACGCCCCGCGAGACCCGTGGCCCCGGCGGCCGGACGGCCGAGATTCAACGGCTGATCGGCCGGAGCCTGCGCGCCGCGGTCGACTTGCGGCTCCTGGGTGAGCGGTCCATCATCGTCGACTGCGACGTGATCCAGGCTGATGGCGGTACGCGCACGGCGTCGGTGACCGGCGGATACGTTGCGCTGGCGTTGGCGCTCCAAAAGCTGATCCGCGAGCGCGTTGTTCACCGCAATGTACTCCAGACCGCCGTCGCCGCAGTCAGCGCTGGCATCATCGACCGGGAGGCGATGCTGGACCTTGACTACGCCGAGGATTCGCGCGCCGAGGTGGACCTCAACGTCGTGATGACGGCAGGCGGTCAATTTGTCGAAGT
>JBBITV010000387.1:0-4235 GCA_037440585.1 Chloroflexota bacterium | reverse complement strand
CCGCTGCTTTCTTGCGTCATCTTTCCCTTTTTTTTTTTGTTGGGGGGGGGGGGGGGGGCCCCCCCCCCCCCCCCCCCCGCAACCCCCATTTTTCGATTGTCCTCTGGCCTTTTTTCTTGGGTCGTGTTAGAATTGGTGCCTGATAACAGACGGTCGTTGGATAGCTGTGAGGAGGTGGCTCTGGTATGGATGAACGCGTTCTGGCGACACTGGAAGAGATGAAAAACAAGCGCCCCGAACTTGCGGTGCTACTTGACTTTCAGCGCGAGGTCGTGGCTGCACAACTGGCGGTGAAAAGCGGCTTGACCGATCCCCCAGCTGTCGACCGCGCGGAGGTCGCACGGCGGCTGGCCTCGGGTACGCCGGCGGTGACCTTTGATGAGCTGAATCTGGACTGGCAGGTCTTCGAGCGGCTGCTAGATCACATGGCCGAAATCGCCCGCCGGTACCGGCCCGATTGGCCAGAAGTAGCGGTGCCACACCCGTTACGGGACGTGGTGCAGGCATGGTATCAGGGCAGGCTCTTGAGCCATGCCCTTGAGGATAGCGAAGGGGAAACGAAGGAATACAGCCCCGCCGACGAGGCGCTTTCTTTTCTTATTGCCAGCGCCGTGTGGCCGTTTCTGGCGCACGTAACCGAGATACTTGGGCCAGGAATCGATCAGGCGTTATGGCGGCGGGGTTTTTGCCCGGTCTGCGGTGGCAAGCCGGACTTTGCCTGCCTGGACCGGGAGAGCGGAGGGCGCCACCTCTTCTGCTCCCGCTGCGACATGCAGTGGCAGTTCCAACGTCTGGAGTGCCCTTTCTGCGGCACCCAGGACCCGGCGCATCTGGCCTACTACCCGAGCGAGGATGGCGTGTATCGCCTGTACGTGTGCGACCACTGCCACCACTACGTGAAGACAATCGACCTGCGTGAGACGGGGAGGCAGCTCTTCCTGCCCGTGGAACGTATCCTCTCACTAGGTATGGATGTAGCCGCCGCCGAAGCTGGCTACTGCCCCGAATAGTTCACATCTACCATTGTCCTGCCCACTCAAGAAGCAGTCAACACGTGCCGAAATAGGAGTTAAGGCACAAAACCGGACCACGGTTTTGGCCATTTTGTTGTTTTCCGGAGAGAAAGAGATAGGGTACTAATTCATGAACCAGCGCACTCGTATCTATCTCGTCATGGGTAGTGTCGTTGCCTACGTGTTGAGCTTCGTGCCGATTTACTCGGCCGTAGGCGGTGTTGCGGGCTCGCTTACAGTTCTGCCGGTGGTGACCGCGGGATGGCTGCTGGGGCTAAGCACCGGTGTGCTTTTCGGACTGCTGAGCCTGCCGCTGAACTTCCTGCTGTACGCACTGGTGAGAGATCCTGGATTAACTAAGCTTACCTCGCTTGCGCTGGCCAGCCTTGCTTGTACGGTGGTCGGCGCAGCGGTCGGCGGGCTGAAGCAGCTTCTCGATCAAGTGAAAGAGCGGTCCCGGGAGCTGGCGCGTGAGCGCGAAGTTCTCAAAGAGCAGATCGCTGAACGCAAGCGGGCGGAGGAGGAGAGCCAGGTGGTCGGCCAGATCCTGCACAGCCTCAACGCCGCGATGGATGTGACCGAGGCCTTCCCAGCCGTCGTCGCCAGCCTGAAGGCCATCACCGGCTGCGAGCGCATCAGTCTGGCCTTATTCGACGAGAGCCGTGAGTGGTTCACCATCGTCGCCCTGGACCAACCCCGTGCGGCGTTGAGCCAGGGCAGCCGCATGCGCCTGTCGGACACCGCTGCGGCCGAAGACGTGCTGGCCGGACGACCCCATCTGACGCCCGACCTGGCTACCGAGGCGGACTTCCCGGCCGAACGGGCCCTCTACCAGGCCGGGCATCGCTCCCGGATCAACGTGCCGCTGCGCGTCAGGAAGCAGGTCATCGGTGCCCTGAACCTCGCCTGGTCCCGACCGGCTGGCTGCGACGTGATGCACCTGCCCCTGTTCGGCCAGATCACCGACGCCATCGCCCTGGCCGTAGAGAGAAGCCGGCTGCTCGAGGCCGCCCAGCAGCAGGCGCGCCAGCAGGCGGCCCTCTTCCGGCTCAGCGCCGAACTCACTGCCACCCTCGACGAGGTCGAGATTTGCCAGCGGGTGGTGCACGGGCTGCACGACACGCTGGGCTACGATTACCTGGGTGTGTTCCTGGTGGACGAAGCCACCGGCGAGCGAGTGCTGCAGGCCAGCGCGGGCTGGACCAACGCCCCGCCCAACTGGCGTATTCCGCCGGGCCATGGACTGAGCGAGCGCGCCCTCCTGGATGGCCAGCTCCACTACACGCCGGACGTCACTCGCGATCCCCATTATGTCCCTGGCCTCAACAGCGGGGCCGAGGTGGACGTACCGCTGCGAATTGGCGAGCAGGTGCCGGGCGTGCTGGCCGTCGAGAGCCTGCAACCCAACGCGTTCGATCAGAACGATTTTGCGGTCCTCACCGCCGCCGCTAACCAGGCCTCCGTCGCCATGGAGCGGGCTCGGGAGCACCGGGCGGGGTAGCAGGCCGAAGAGAAGTACCGCAGGCAAAGCGCTGTGTTGGATGCCATCAATAAGGTGTTTCGAGAGACGTTGACGTGTGACAGCGATGAAAGGGTGGCTCACACGTGTCTTACCGTGGCCGAACAATTGACCGGTAGCAAGTTCGGTTTTATCGGCGAAGTGAATCAGGCCGGTCGCTTTGATACCATTGCCTTGAGTGATCCAGGCTGGGACGTCTGTAGAATGCCGAGGTCGGACGCACTGGTGATGATAAGAGACATGGAGATACGGGGCATCTGGGGTAGGGTGCTCAAGGACAGACAATCCCTGATAGTCAACGACCCTGCCTCCCATCCTGACCGGGTCGGGACTCCCGAAGGTCATCTGCGGCTGACCTCTTTCCTGGGTGTTCCATTGAAACATGCGGGCAGGACTATCGGCATGATCGGTTTAGCCAACAAAGCATCGGGCTACGACCTGGCCGATCAACAGGCCGTGGAAGCCCTATCCGTAGCCTTCGTAGAAGCGTTGAACCGCAAGCGCGCGGAGGAGGCGCTGCGCCGTCGCGATGCGATCTTGGAAGCCGTCAGCTTTGCCGGTGAGCAGTTGCTGAAGACCGTCGCCTGGGAGCAGAGCATCCAGGAGGTACTGGCACGGTTGGGCCAGGCGACAGTGGTGAGCCGCGCCTACATCTTCGAGAACCATGTCGGCGCAGACGGCACGCGCTTGATCAGTCAGCGGTACGAATGGGTGGCCCCGGGCATCACGCCGCAGATCGACAATCCTGACTTGCAGAATTACCCCTGGCAGGCCGCTGGCTTTGGGCGTTGGGTGGAGCGGATGGCCCAGGGCGAGCCTGTCTGTGACCACACTCGTGACTTCCCCGAAAGCGCACGGGAGATGCTGGCTGCCCAGGACATCAAGTCCCTCGCAGCGGTGCCGATCTTCGTTGGGCAGGAGTGGTGGGGATTCATTGGGTTCGACGAATGCCTGGCCGAACGGCAGTGGTCTGCGGCGGAGATGGACGCTCTCAAGGCGGCGGCCGGCACCCTGGGCGCAGCCATCCAGCGCAAGCGGGCGGAGGAAGAGCTGGCACGCGCCCGCGACCAGGCGCTGGAAGCCTCGCGCCTGAAATCCGAGTTTCTCGCCACCATGAGCCACGAGATCCGCACCCCCATGAACGGCATCATCGGCATGACCGGCCTCCTGGCGGCGACCCACCTCGATGCCGAACAGCGGGATTACGTGGAGACCATCTCCACCAGCGGTGAGGCCCTGCTCACCATCATCAACGACATCCTGGACTTCTCCAAGATCGAAGCCGGCAAGCTGGCTCTAGAAATTACCGACTTCGCGCCGGTGTCGGTGGTCGAGGGCACAGCGGATCTCCTGGCGGCGAAGGCGCGTGAGAAGGGACTCGCGCTGATGACGTTTGTTGCGCCGGAGATGCCGCGACTGGTGCGGGGGGACCCGGTGCGCCTGCGCCAGGTATTGCTGAACCTGGCCGGGAATGCGGTGAAGTTCACCGAACGCGGCGAAGTGGTGATCCGGGCGACGCTGGACGCCGCTGCCTTACCGGAGAGAAGACCCCCCCCTCAGTCCCCCCCTAGCAGGGGGGAAGCACCACCCCTCGCTCCCCCCCACGCAGGGGGGGATGAAGGGGGGGTGGGGTTCCGCTTTACAGTCACCGATACGGGCATCGGCCGGTCCCCCGCCGCCCCCCCCAGCCGGTTGAACCCCAT
>JBBITV010000386.1:0-4238 GCA_037440585.1 Chloroflexota bacterium | reverse complement strand
TTCGCCCCCTCTCCCCTCTCCGCTGCGGAGAGGGGAGAGGGGGTTGGGGGGAGTGGGGTGAGGTCCCCTCCACCGCAAAGTACACCGCAAACTCCGCCACCAACACCGCCCGGCTCACCGGGATATCCTCTCGAAAGCCCCGCCACTCGTGCAACTTCGCGTAGATGCTGGTAAACTGGTTCGCCACCGTCTTCTCACTCTTCCCAATCAAGCGCGCGATCGCCGCATTGTCCAGCCCCTGGCACGCCAGCCGTACCAGCCCCCGCTCCGCAGGTGTCAGCCAGTGCTCCACAAACTCCCGCTTGCGCTGCCGGTCTGCCTCGCGCTGCATCGCCCGCTGCGCCTGGATCGCCTCCCACGGGTCCTCGCGCAAGGCCAGCTCCGTCGACACCGGCGAGACGCTGCTCCAACGTAACACCGGCACCGGCACCAGCCAGGCCCGGTCTCCCGGCCGCAGGTGCATCACCCGCTCGTCCCCTGGCTGCCAGCCCTCCGAAAGCAGATGCCACACCCGGTCGTCCTCGTCGAACAGGAGTTGGGCGACCACCATCCCGTACACGGCCATGGGCTTGCGCCCACCGGCGATGCTCAGGTGCACCAACCGCCCAGCCCGCTTCTCGGCCAGCATAGTACGGTACAGCGTGCGCAGGAGCGCCGCTGTATCCGCCTCGGTGACGATGTCGGCCACCGGCCCGCTCTCACTCTCCACCGGCACCGGCCGGTAGCCACAGGCCCCTGCTGTGCTGAACTCGCCCGCCAGCCGATCCAACGCCGGCTGCACGGCCTCGCCTGTAGTGTGCACCACGATCACCTGGGTGATGGGATAGCCCTTCGCTCGTAGCAGGTCCAGCACCAGGGTGACGACCTGGGGCTCCGATCCCAGAGTAGCGATGAGCACTTGTTGCACCATCTTCCTCACATCCCTCCTGCCAACAACCGCAGCGTCTCCCGCAGGCTGTAGTCCCGCGGATCGTAGCGGGCCAGGCCAGCCTCGATTGGCAGGCACAACACGATTCTGACACGGATACACGGACCGGTAGGCGGGCTTTCCGTGTAATCCGTGGCAATCCTATGTCGTGCTTGTACTCAAGCATGATAGCCCAACTGAACACCGGCTTCAGCACCATATGCCACCCTCACACCTTCCACTGACTGCCCCCAGTATACCACACACGTGGGAACCTTGCTATTCCCACTCTGTGAAACATGCCGTTCTTTTCGTAGATTATCCTGAGGTATAATCCTGGGGCGATTTCCTTCACCTATCTTAATCTTATTCGGCTGTCACTCCTCACCACTCGCTTACCTTGGGCTTACACTCTTGTGGGGGCTCAACTTGCACGCAATCTATGGAAGGGTGGCGGTAAAGAGGGACCGGCGACTCGGGAACCGCACCGCGCCGGTAGGATGCGTGCCGATTCTAACCATACCTAACGCAAAATCAGGTCTTCTATCAACGCCGCGTTCTGCTCGCTCACCGCCCATTCAATCCCGATACCTGCTCCCAGCAGTGCGAATGCCGTCGCCCAGAGGGGCAGGCCCAGGCTTAGCGGCAACCCGGATCCGACCAGGCCGGCCAGGTCGCTGACAATGATGCCACCCATCGTTCCACCAGCGATCCCGCCCGCCAGTCCCCAGAGGATCGAAAGGGTCAGCTTGCGCCGCCAGAGCCGGTGCGTGCGGTGCAAGAACACTACCGTCATCGCGCCGACCAGGGCGCCGGTCACCAGGCCCAGATTACCCAGCGGCCGGTCGGTGTATACGCGTCCGATGATCCACACCGAGGCGGCCATCCCCAACAGCGCCCCGACCCCGGTGCCGATCCCCAAGTCGGCCATTTGCTGGCGCCGCGGGTCGAGTAGCTCGCGCACGGCCGCCGCGCCGGCGATTCCGGCTGCGCCTATCGTCAGCACGACGAAAGAGCTCGTCCGCGCCCAGACGACCGGGCTCAAGAGCCCGAAGGCCGCCCCTACAGTGGCGCCAATGACGGCGGCTGCCGCAAACCTGGAGCTAGACTCCCGATCGCGATTGCCGGGCCAGGTGGCATTGGCGGCCAGCGCTGCGCCAAACCAGGCGATGATCTGTGTTGTGAGGATACAAAAACGCGTCACCAGGTCCATCTCCGAGCCAGTGGCGAAGGGTGCCCATAGGGCACTCACAAACGCCCCTGAGATGATCCCGGCGAAGTAGGCTAGAGAGACCCGGCGTCCGAGTGGCGCAGGCACCAGTGCATAGCGTGCCAACGCGTCGAGCACCGGCTTAAGGAGCCCGCCCGCCAGCGCACCCTCGATCATGCCGGTTCGAAACAGGTCGGCGCGGTAGGTGGAGAGAATGGCAAGCGTCCCTGCCAACTGCTCCGTTGTCGTCACCGCCAGAGCCAGAATGATTCCCAGGGCACCCAGGCCCGCCCCCATCAGCGCGTAGACGATCAACTCGTACACGAAGAAAAAGCCACGGATCAGCAGCGATTCTTCGGTGGGTGACGGGCGGCGCACGTGCATCTCCCAGGCCGGGTCCCCGTTCTTGCCGGCTGGCGGCCATGGCGTCGGCACTTCCACGGCTGCTTCCGCCAGGTCTTCAGCGCTGGCCGCAACCTCCGGCGGGAGGTCAAAGATGACACCGTCCTTCGACCGCATATACAGCGTCGGCGTGCCCCATTCGACGTCGTTGCCTGTGGCGAACACCGCCAGGCGCGCGCTCGCCAGGGCGGCATCGACGGGGCGCCCCGTCGCCAGGGCGGCATAAAAGCCCCGCGCAAAGGCGACGGCGGCTTCGTCGGTGATGTCGAACTGCATGGCCGCCACAGCGGGAATCTGGGCCATCCGGATCAACGCCATAGCCACGCTGGAGAAGGGGTCAATCAACGACGTGCGCGCACCTTCACACGAGTTCAGGACCACGAGCCGGAAGGTCTGGTGATTGAGCAGGAAGGGGGCCAGGCGCTCACCGCTGACTCTATCGCCCTGTGGCGCTGCTCCTTCTAACAGCAGGACCCCTTCTTGTGCGGGCACGTCGAAAGCCCCGTGGCCGATGAAGTGGAGAACGTGGTATTCATCGCTGAGGAGTCGCTCGTGCAGCGTCGTCAGGCTTCCGCTCTCCAGGCAGTCCAACTGGACCAGGTCGCGCTTCTCCAGCTCGGACAGTGCCTGGTGCAGATTGTCTAGCTCGCGCTGCACGTCGAGCTGGAACTGGTTGGCAGGGTTAGCAACCATCGCCAGAATCGAGAGCGGCGGGTCGACTGCCAGCGGCTGGACGGGCTGGGGCATCTCGACATAGCGTACCACTGGCGTCTGCTCCGAAACAGATAGAAAGCGGCCCGTCGTGCGGTCGAACAGGTACTCCCACGGAATGTCCAGTAGCTCGGGCGTGCCGACGCGCAGTTTCAACCGCAGTCCCACCTGCTGGCTCTGCGCCCAGGCCAGGCTGCGCCGGAAACAATCGCCGACATCTTCTCTGAAGACGGCCTCGAAAAGCATCTCGCCGAGCGCCTTGGCCGCGCTCATCTCAATCGAGTTGCCACGGCGCAGGGTGCTACGCCGTCGTGCCATGCGCAGGATATAATTCTCCAGCACGACGCGAGACGGCAGAGCAAACGTTGCTTCCGCCTGGCCAGCGGGCGAATTCAGCACGCTGGCGCGAAAACGCCGCCGTTCCTTCACAATTTTCAGATCGAAATCCTCGTATAAATGAGCCAACGCCGGTTCCTGCCAGCCAAGAGATTTGTTGGATTCGTTTGTCTTCTATAACGGGAGGCCGGGATAGGTGTTATGCACGGCGGCGTCGCCAGGCAGGGCGGGCCTGGCCGCTACTCAGGGGTTTTCGACCGGGTGCCCGTATCTTCTTGTCGAATAGTCACTTTGGCTGTATAATTCTTATATAATTGTTAGAGTAAACGTAAAGGAGATCACAAATCATCATGCGACGAAGGTTTCCGCTACTGTTCGCTGCCGGCCTCGGCACCGTCCTGACGGTGCTGTCCATGGTCGTTACCTCCGCCGCACCCGACGTCCCATCTCCACCCAGGCAAGGTCCTATCATTCAAGGACCTTTTGTGGGAACTCCTGTCAAGCCGGTCGCCTTTGACCGGGACGTGCGGACGTTGCCCCAGGTGGGGCCTATCAAGAAGCGCCAGATGCCTCCCGTGTTCCGATTGCCCAGCCGGAGTTCTCGGGCGGAGCAAGTACTCGAGAGCCCCGATGCCGTCCTTCAACCCGCGCAGGTGAAGGCCAACATGCCCG
>JBBITV010000385.1:0-4254 GCA_037440585.1 Chloroflexota bacterium | reverse complement strand
CCTTAATTTCCACTGACGCCAGTAGTAGTGGTTCATCAGGTTCACGGCTTGCCCAATCGAGACGACTCCCTGTCGCCGGATCGTACATTCCGACCAGGATTGGGTAGACGCCTGGCAAGACATTCGGTCCAAATCGATTTATGGTTATGGCTGCGTATCGATCACCGCCACCCGAACTCGATCTTGTTCGGTAGCCGCACCACTCGCCGGTAAACGCACCAAAGTGCGTTCGTCATATAGCGCGGCGATCAGAGTCAGTGGTCCGTCCGGCAGAGCCTGGGGCAAGGCGAGGGCATGGGCATCCGGCACGATCTCGCCGGGAAGCCAGCCGGTCGTCGGGCGGGTCCAGCGGGCAGGGATGCTATCATCCTGGGCGATCAGATTGCCAGATCTGTCCAGAAGCTGCACGGTGGCCTTGTAGCTGTTCACCAGGGGCGAATCCGTGGTCCAGTAGAGATTGACCACCAGCGCGCCGCCAGGCTGCACCCGGTCCGGGCTGACGTCGTAGCCGAGCAGGGCAATGCTTTCAAGGCGGGCGTCCAGCTTCCGGGCGGTAGGTGGCAGCGCCGCCAGCCGCGCCAGCGGTTGAACCTGCACGACGCCCAAATTCTGGAATGCGCCTTCCATACCAGCCTGTAACGTATAGTTGCCCGCCACCAAACTCGCCGGCAAGGTGACCTCCACGACGACCCGGTTGATTTCGCCCGCCGGCCACGCGCTGGCCTGGTAGCCCGCGATCAGCGGGAACTCCTCTGTCCAGGCAATCTGTCCATTGGCATTGACCAGCCTGACCTGGAAGGAAGCAGGTGAAGTCTGCGCGTTACCGCTCCCCTGCTCCTTCTGCCACCAGAGGCTCAAAGGCAGTCGTTGCCCGGCAGAGCGGAGACCGACCACGCCATCAAAGCCCAGCAAAATCAGGCGACCCAGCCGGGCATCGATCCGATGTGGGATGGGCGGTAGCTGTCCGTTCAATGCGGCCTTGGTCAGCGCTACTTGTTCGAGAGGGACGGTCTGTTCCTGCGGCTGCCCGGACCGGTCCAGAACATCGAGGTTCTGCTGGGCAATGGGATCGAACACTTTCAGCAGTACCTGGTAGACCTGCGGCGGCAGGTCGGCGGGGAGCAGCAGGTCGGCGCGACCGCAGACGGGCGTCCGAAGCGGCCAGGCTGCCGGCATGAAGGCATCCGTGACCAGCGCCTTGTTCAGGCGAAGGTATTCATGTCCAGACGGATCGAGAACCTGCAAGGCCAGGCTGTAGTTCCGTTCGAGCGGTCTGTCGGCCTGCCAGCAGAATACGTAGCGCCGGGTCCCATCGTCAGCGTCGAGCACGTCGTAACCGTTCAGTCTTAGACCACCGGTGAAAGTGAGATTTTGTGGGTGTTGGGAGCCAGGCGCTTCCTGTACGGCGGGGCGCACACTCTGTCCCGAGTGCGTCGCAGGGATGTCGAACGCCAACACTTCGTACCCGACAAACTGCTGGTTGATGGGCACCGGGCGTCCCACCCGCAGCAGCTCAGTTACCAGGAGGTCGGTGGGATCGGTGAACTCCGGGCGCCAGTGCGCCAGCCAGACGCGCCGTGGCGCCTTTGCCAGAACCTCGCGCACGACAGCCCGTCCGCGCGCGAAATCAGTGCCCACGTTTACCTCCCACCATGAGGCAGAGCCGGTATAGAATCGACCAAAGGCGCCAAAGCGATCAGGCGCCACGATGATCGCCTCGTCGGGCCGGGTGTGAAGGTTAAGGTAGCTGGCGACTGCGCGTGGATCATCCAGGCGCAGGACACCACTGCTCTCAAGACCGTTGGTGCGCTCAATCCGCAGTCTCTGGTCTGTAGAGGGACGATAGACGCTGATGCGGAGGCGGTAGTCCCAGGGATCGAGTTGCGGCGGCAACGTAAGCTCCACACGGCCACGGAGCGTTTTGCCCAGTGGCCAGGTGTCAGGGAGGGCGTAGGGAGTAATCAAAGGCTGGGTCCGGCGTTCCAGCTCCCGGCCTTGGCTGTCGTCCAGGATGAGGGCGAGCACCAAATCGCCGGGGAGGGGATTCGTAGCCTTCCAGAAGAAGATATAGTCAAGTTGGCGCGGTTCATGGCTCGTACCCCTGGAGCGACAGCCCCCCGGCGAAGTCAGCGTAAAAGCTGATGGTGGGCGTAGGTGTGGCCTTGACCGCTTGGCCGAAGGTTTCGATATCGAAAGCACGCAGCCCGAAGTTGTGAAATTTCTGGTTGACCGGAACTTCTCGCCCCACCCGTCGTAGCTCGGTCACGACCATGTCGGTTGGATCGCCCCAATTGGGGCGCCACTGGGCGAGCCAGATGCGCTGGGGTCGGATGGCAAGGATCTCATTTAATTTCTGGGCAGCAAGTTCAAAGTCGAATCCGACGTGGAGGCCGTACCACAGCGCCTGTCCACGATAGTAATACTGAAATGCGTAAGGGGTATCGTCCACCAGCAGGATCGCATCATTGGGCCGGACGTTCGCGCTCAGATAAGCGCTCAGGCCACGGGCATCCTCCCGCCGACGGTCCACGCCCGGTAGATCGTTGCCGACAGAGACATTCTGCGAGCCAAGCGTCACGATTGCCCCCACAAGGAGCAGAATGAGGAGTAAAAGGCGCTGGTGAGCGTAGCCAGAGATCAGCGCTGCGAGGCCTATCACCAGGCTGATATACAAGGGGACGATGGCGATGATAGCATATCGCACCTCAAATTTGGGCACACGGGTCATTACCAGTGCCAGCAAGGCCACCGGCAGGACGCCTGCCATGAGGATCAGCGATTCGCGCTGGGCGCTGGCCAAGCCGAGCTGCACTTGCCGGACGAGCCGCCCGCCCAAGAGCACCAACAGGGCGGCCAAGAGGCCAAGGCTGAGCGCAGGGGCGACAGATGGCAGTGCGGCTGTTGCAAAGCTGGCGAGCGTTGTGCTCACTTCTAGCTCGCCTGGATAGAAATCTGGGGTCCGGATAAAGCGCGTGGCTTGCAGATAAACCGCTGGAAGCCAGGGGCTATACAGGAGCATGGCTATCCCGGTGTACCTGACCCAGCGGCACGCGATTTCCCTGCCGAGTACCAAAGCGAAGGCGACGGTGATCACGAGGAGCAGCAGTGCCGAGTAATGGGTGTACAGGCTGAGCGCCAGTAGGAATGCATAGGCGATCCAGGCGCGGCGGCTTGCCGTTCGTGTTGCATGGAGCAAGGCCCACAGCATCGCCGTGCTGAGTACGATCAAAAGGGCGTACATGCGAGTCTCGCGCGAGTAGTACACCAGGAAAGGTGAGAGGCCGACCAGCCCCGCCGCCCCGGCAGCCAATAATTTCCACCGTGCTGGCGTGTCCGCCGCATAGAGCTCGCGGACAAGTGCGAAGGTAAGCGGCACGAGCAGCAGTCCCAGCACCACCGATAGGAACCGTACGGCAAACTCGCTTTGCCCGGCGACCAGCATCCAAAAATGCAGAAGCAGGTAGTGCAAGGGTGGGTGGATGTCCTCATAGACTGAGGTGGACAGCAAGGCCGGCAGGGAGCGGCGGGCCCAGATCACACTGAGACCTTCGTCGAACCAGAGTCCCTCTTCAGTCAGGCGGTCGAGCCGGAGCCAGAAGGCATACAGGGTCAGCACCCCGAGGCTCAGCTCAATATAATGATTAATGATTGGTGACCAAAAACGGAGACGTTGCATGGCCAAAGTTTCACGTTTCACGTTCCAGAATCTCACGTATCACGTAGATCGGCTTGTTCTGCGCCTCGTGGTACGTCCTTGCAACCATTTCGCCAAGTAAGCCCATCGTGATCAACTGTACGCCTACCATCACCAACAGGATCGCCAGCATCAGGAGCGGCCGGTCGCCAATGTTCTGCTGGAAGAAGAGCTTGAGGGCGGTCAGGTAGAGGCCGAGGAGCACGCCCAGACCGGACGCGAGCAGACCCAGAGTACCGAAGACGTGGATGGGCCGGGTTGAATAGCTCAGCAGGAAACGCACGGTGAGCAGGTCCAGGAAGACTTTGACGGTGCGCGAGATGCCGTATTTGGAACGGCCAAACTGCCGGGCACGATGGTTGACCGGCACCTCGGCGACCGCGACGCCGAGCCAACTGGCGATGGCTGGGACGAAACGGTGGAGCTCGCCGTACAGCCGGATGTTCTTGACAACTTCACGGCGATAGGCTTTTAGGGAACAGCCATAGTCGTGGAGGCGCACGCCGGTTGTCTCGGAGATCAGCCAGTTGGCGACCACCGACGGAAAGCGCCGGCTAAGG
>JBBITV010000384.1:0-4274 GCA_037440585.1 Chloroflexota bacterium | reverse complement strand
AGCGCTTTCATATTCGCCGTGGCCCACTTCACGCCGACAGCGATAGCGCCGCTATTCGTCCTGGGCGTGTTCCTGGCCGTACTATATACGCGGACCGGGTCAATCTATCCAAGCGTGCTGATGCATGGGACGGTGAACACGCTGGCGGTGCTCGCGTTGTTCACACTAGAAAAAGCAAGCTGACAAGGAGGAGGTACACAGGTACACAGGTACACAGGGAAACAGGGGGAGAAGCCGCTTTTTCCTGTGTACTTGGCTACCTGTGTACCTGTGTACCTGGATACCTGTCCCAGGGAGGAGATCACTATGTCCGTAACGATAGTCGCCGGTGGCTTCTGGGGCGACGAAGGCAAAGGCAAAGTCTGCGCCTATCTCGCCGTCACCGATCGGCCTGCGGTCATTGCCCGTGCTGGCGTGGGGCCCAACGCTGGCCATACTTTCGAGTTCGAGGGGCGCAAATACATCATGCGCCAGGTCCCCTGCGGCTTTGTCTATCCACAGGCGCGCCTCCTTATTGGCCCTGGCGTCCTGGTCAATCCAGACGTGACTTTGCGAGAGATCGAAGTCGCTGGGGCGGCTGACCGTGTCGGCATCGACGCCAAGTGCACGGTCATCGAGCCCGAGCACATCGAAGCCGACAAAGGATCGGCCCACCTATCACAGACCGTCGGGACAACCGCCACGGGTTGTGGCCCAGCCAACGAGGCTCGCACCGCGCGCCGGGCGCGCCTGGCCCGCGACTTTCCCGCCCTGCAGCCCTACCTGGCCGACGTCGCCGGTGAGGTCAACGACGCCATCAACCACGGATTGTCCGTGCTGGTCGAGGGCACACAGGGCTTCGGCCTTTCCCTTTACCACGGCGACTACCCCTTTGTCACCAGCAAAGACACGACGGCCTCCACCTTCTGCGCCGACGTGGGCATTGGGCCGACGCGCGTCACCGACGTGATCCTCATTCTGAAAGCCTACGCCTCGCGCGTGGGCCAGGGGCCATTCCCGACTGAGCTGCCCATCGAAGAGGTGGCACGACGCGGGTGGGAGGAGTTCGGCGCAGTGACCGGCCGGCGCCGCCGCATTGGCGAGTTCGATTTTGCCTTTGCCCGCCGCTCAGCCATGCTCAATGGCGCCACTCAGCTCGCCATCACCAACCTGGACCGCCGGTTCCCCGAAGTTCTGGGCATCACCCGGCGTGATGAACTGCCAGCCGAAGTACAGATCTTCCTGGCCCGTGTCGCCGAGGAAATCGGCGTGCCGGTGACACTGATTTCGACCGGGCCGAAGATTGAGCATATGATCGACGAAAGGTAAACGGTGGGGCGGCGGGAGTACGGATTCCTTGATTGGTCGAGCGATTCAGGTTTCAAGTTCGCACTAGGTTCCTCGTCTCACCTATCATTCTGCGGCTTGACGGGAGTCCGCAAAGATGATAGAATGGCTTCGAGAGGTACAGTCTCTACGGGAGCAATCTTCAAGTGCAGGAAGATCGAGCGATGACGGGCTTCGGCGAACTCACCACTCCGATTGATCGGGCCAGCAAGCTGCTGTTCAAAGCGTATGCCGACGTGTTGCTCCGCCTGGCCTTTCCCGGCCAGGCCGTGCGACTGGTTAGTATCGAGGAAAATGTAGAACTGAACCTGCCGACCCGCCCGGTGGACATGGTGATGATCATCGCCAGTGGGGAGGCAGCCGAGGAGGAAGAGAAAGGACTCCACGTCGAGTACTATGCCCAATACAAGACCGACATTCCGCAGAAGCTCTTCATATACTCCGGTGAGTTGACCGACAAGCTGCAGATGCAAGTGGCGACAGTCGCCATCTACTCTGAACGCCGGTCACGGGAGCAACGGCCGCCGGCCGAGTATGTGGTGCAGGTGGGGAACCTGATCGTGAACCGCTTCACCTACCCGGACGTGTGGCTGATGGACTACGAGGGGCAGATTCGGTCGGGGGAGTTGGCGCCGCTGGCGCCGTTTCTGTTAGAGATTGTGCCCCGACCGACGGCGGAGACGGTGCAGACGGCCAAGGCGCTGGTCCTGGCCGAGCCGGAGGTCGAACGACGTGGTCTGTTGCTATCGCTGGTGGCGCTGTTAGCCGGGCGCTATTTCGACAAAGCGACGATTCGTCAGATGTTTCGACAGGAGGTCAGTATGATTCGGACCAATACGTTTATTGATGATTGGCTAGAAGAGGCGGAACAGAGAGGCCTCCAACAAGGGGAACAGAAGGGGATCGAGACAGGCCTCCAAAAAGGGGAGTTGCTCGCCCATCGGCGGTTGCTATTGCACTTACTGGAACACCGCTTTGGAGCGTTACCGGCCCCCCTGGCGTCGCGCCTGGAAGCCTTGACCGTCGAGCAACTCAACCGCCTGGTTGACCTGGCCCTGGACGCCACCAGCCTGCATGAATTCACACAAGCGCTTGAGGCAATGACCGAGACATAACAACCCGGAGTGGCCAGCGGCTCGGACCCACCGGGCCCAATCCGCAAATCCTGCGCATCCGTGTTCTTCACCCTATCCGCACACAGAGGAGGGAGCCATGCGACTTCGACTGTTCGCCCTCGTCTTCCTCTTGACCGTTCTGACCCTGCTCCCGCCCACAGGTGGAGCGCCCGCCGCGGCACAGGACCAAGCGGTCGCACCCCCCGCGCCGGCCCACCCTGCGCCTGATCGGGCGCAGGTCTCCGCCGTCCTGCGCAACAGCCCCGTCATGTTCATCGAGAACGTGGGCCGTTCGACGAACGTGCCTGGTTCCAAGGGGCGTGCTGCCCGGCTTGACGGGATACACGCGAGGTGCTACAATCACAAACGGGAGTGAATGATTATGGTGACCTACCGATTTGGAGGCAAGCATGTCAACGAATGTATTGACCATACCTTACCCTGAAGAACTGCTGCTATCTCTAAAGGAGAGCCCGGCGGAATTTGAGGCCGAAGCCCGGCTTCTGCTGGCGGTGAAGCTTTACGAACTGGGACGGATATCTACCGGTATGGCCGCCCGCTTAGCGGGGATGAACCGTGTGGCGTTCATGTTCGCGCTGAACCGCTTCGGCTTGTCGCCCATTGACATAGAGCCGGAACAACTGGCTGAGGACCTGGCCAATGCCTGAACAGACCCGGACGGTGGTTGTGAACACCACACCGATCATTGCCCTGGCTCTGATCGGCCAGTTAGACCTTCTCGGCATCTGTACGGTGAGGTGGTGATTCCCCCAATGGTGCGAGCTGAGGTGCAGGCTGGTGGGTCGCGTGGTATTGGCGTTATCGAATTACAAAGTGCCAACTGGATTCGAACGGTGCTTTTGCAGGATCCCGGACGCGCTGATTTGCTCTCTGATTTGGACCGAGGCGAGGCTGAGGTTATCGCCCTGGCACAAGAGTTGAAGGCTGATCTGGTGATCCTGGACGAACGTTTGGCGCGACGCCACGCTAGACGGCTGGGCTTGACGCTGACCGGTACACTTGGGGTTCTGCTTAAGGCCAAAGAACGAGGGCTTGTGCCAGCCGTGGGACCTTTGATTGATCAGCTTCGGCAAGGTGGTATCCGCCTTGGTGATGCTCTGGTAGCTGAGACATTGAGGTTGGCGGGCGAAAGTTGAAAACGTTTCGCGAGGAGGTCCATCATGCCCCGAGCCAACGACATGAAAGTGCTGTTCAGCCTGTTGGGCCTCGTTATGATCCTCGCCCTGATCTTGACCTCGGCCGAGGCCACCCAGGGACTGCAACCAGCGGTCTTTGCCCAACCGCTGGAAGCTAAGGCGAAGGGCACAGGTACTCCAGTTGATCGTGCCCGCGTGACCGCCGCCCTGCGCAGCAGTCCCGTCATGTTCATCGAGAACGTCGGCCAGTTCGCCGAGGGCGCGATAGGCGGTTGATTTTCCCAGGCAGTGGGGTATAATTGTGGCGGAAACAGGCAGGAGGGTAGATCCGATGACACTTGAGGAAGTCATCCAAGATATCCACGCACTCAACGCTGAGTTGGAAGTATTTGAGAAAAAATACGGTGTGCTCTCGGAAGATTTCTATCAATTGTACGTTGTGGGCGAGTTGCGCGATGAGGAACCAGAGGAGATTCTAGCCTATGGCCGCTGGGCCGCATTCTACGAGACTAAACTGCATCGCATAGGAATCTACAAACAACTCTTCGTGGACTGGATGCGCGCTTTGCGCGAGTCCGCTCCAGAGGGCGGTTTGGTGCTCGTCCCCCACGCGATCATTGCGGAGGCCTAGCGTGCTGTCCTCACTCCAAGCGTACGGTGAGTTTGTTTACACCAT
>JBBITV010000383.1:0-4277 GCA_037440585.1 Chloroflexota bacterium | reverse complement strand
CCCAGGTTCTGATACGCCTGGGCCAACAACCGGTACTGGCCCGCGTCAGCCAGGGGACGTAGAACGGCATCGGTTTCTGTGATCGCCATGTCGAACAAGCGAATCGCTTCAGCGTCGTCTCGGATAAACGAGTACGTTTCCCCTTGAAGCCGGCGGGCAATGGCCACCGAAAGACGGGCTAAGACCTCGATGAGTGGCTCACCGGCTTCTCGCGCCAGGTCAAGCGCCTTTTGGTAAGCCTCAATTGCCCGCTCCAGGTCCTTCGGCTCTCCCAGACGCCGGTCCGGCGGCAAACTTTGTGCCCTCCGAAAATAGACACTTCCCAGCCCGATCTGGGCCCTGGCATACCTGGAATTGCTCTTTAAAGCCTTTTGAAAGACCTCTTCGGCTTCAACATCATGTTCCAGGGAGAGAAGATCGCTGCGCGGGAAGAGCAGCGCTCGACCCATGAAGTAGTAAAGAATCTCCTTCCCTTCCCCCTTCTCCTTCCAGCTTGTCAACTCCTTCTCCGCCTGCCGGTAGACCGCCACCGCTTCGTTCAGCCGGCCGAGCAGGTCCTCCCTGAGGCCCAGGAGCAACCAGAACAACGCCGTGGCCCGGTTGGCCACCCGGGTGGCGAGGGCCTCTTTCGCCAGCGTATCCGTGGGATCAAAGTTGCCCGGTATTTGAATCGGATCGCCGAGTTGATAGCGGCCAAAGGTCGGAATGGTCACACTGGCCTCGCGGCCCAACAAAGGCGATACATAGAATTCCAGCACAAATTGCACCGGGCTCGTTGCGGGAGTTAAATGTCCATAAATCACTACGTCGGCGGTGATGTTTTTGGCCAATTCGCCCGCTGCCTGGGCTCTGGCCTCGGGCGTCGTGCCGGAGACCATCCCCAGTTTCACCCGTTTTTCGCTGAGCGGCAACCGGTCATGCCAGATTTCTACCCGGTTACTGAAAGCATACTTCTTGTTGGCCGCCACGAGATCGTCGATCATCCAATTACTGATCAACTGGCTCAGCTCTGAGCGGCGCATGCGTCCTTCGGCATCCATCTCCCCCACGTCGGCCACGGCGACGTTGAAGCGTCCGCTCATCTTCGTCGGTCCCAGGAGGTAGCGTGCGCCCACGAAGGCCAGGGCCGAGACTGCGACGAACAGCAGGGCCAGCACGGGCACCGTCGGGATGATTACGGTGCCGATCTGGATGATGTTCTTGCCGACGGCCACCCCGCGTGCCTGCTCGCCCACGTTGCCGACGATTACGTCCCCGCGTTTTTCGCCCTGGGGAAGCTGGAATAGGCGTCTCAGCCCGTTCTTGTCGTCTTTCTCGCTGTCGTTCACCTGGGACGATGCATCCTTCCAAACCGTTGCTTGACCCACTCCACGGCCGCTTCGCCGGCCTTGCCCACCACCTTCCCCACGGCTGGCGTGGCGAACAGGCTCGCCAGGATTTCGGCCACCTGGGGCACGTTGTCCAATAGCCAGTTCCCCACCTGGGTGATGGTGCTGGCGCTGGGGGTTTCACCTTCTTCCGTCTTAGTGAGCTCGCCCTCGAGCAGTTTCATCTGGAACTCGGCCATGGCAACGGTCGTGGCGTCGAGTTGTCCTCGCATCAATTGAAGGGTGGACGCCACCTCGGATAGTTTTTGCCCGATAACTTGCTTGTCGTCAGGAGTAGGCTTGCCCAACGCGTAACTGATTTGCGTGATATTTTTCCCGATAGCCACATTTCCCGCGCCCCCGCTCACCTGTCCAATGATTACATCTCCGCCAGTGTGAGCCGGCAACGCTTCCCACCAGGGCTTCATTTCCTCATTGCTCACTTGTATTTCCCCTTCTTGCTCAATCTGCCAGATAACACCATCCGGGGAACGCATGTACAGCACGGGCGTGCCCCATTCTACCGGGTTGTCTTGCAGGTAGATCGCCTTACGTGCCTCACCCAAGGCGGCGTCCACCGGATAGCCGTCGGCCAGGGCGCTGTAGAACTCGTGGGCGAAAGTAATGGCCGCCGCGTCCGTCACCTCGAATTGCATGGCAATGACGGCCGGGATGCCCTGCTGCACCAGCGTCTGAGCGGCACCGGCGAACGGGTCGCTGCTAGAAGCACGCCCGCCCTCGCAGGCGTTGAGAACGGCCAGGCGCAAAGGCCGGTGGTCGTGCAGCAGCGCACCGAGGTAATCCGCACTTACCTGGTGGCCCTGCTCTTGCTCATCTTCCAGGATCAACACGCCGTCCTGGCCTTGCTCGTCGAAGGCGCCGTGGCCGAGATAATGGAATATGTGGAATTCTCCCCGCCGCAACCGTTGTTGCAAAGCGGCCAAAGTGGCCGCTTCCATTCGCTCCAGCACCACCAGGCCGCGCCGCTCCAGGTCGTCCGTCGCCTGGCGCAGTTTCGCCCACTCGAGGTCCACGTCGAGTGGGGGATAATCGCTTGGGCTGGAGACCATCGCCAGCATCCGCAGCGGCAGTTTCACAGCCAGCGACTGGATGGACAAAGGCAGGTCCAGGTAGCGCACCAACGGGGTTTCGGCAGAAAGGGCCAGAAAGCGGTCGAGGGCCGGGTTATAGAGATATTCCCAGGGCAGGTTGGCCAGTTCAGGGACGTCGGCCAGCCGCAGGCGGATGCGCAGCCCGCCGCCTTGCCGGTCGGCCTGGTCGAGGCTACTGCGCAGACAATTCCCGATTTCGTTGGCGAAGACGGTTTGAAAGAGGCGCCCGCCGAAGGTCCTGGCATCATTCAATAGTTGGAGGTTTTCCGGCTTCAGGTCAGAGACCGGCAGGCTGAAATCGTTGGTAGCCTGGCCGGCCGGGGAGATTAACACCCGGGCGCGGTAACCATCTGGCATGCGTTCGATGAGCAGGTCAAAGTCCAGATAGCGAATCTTGCTACTCATTGCATATCCTTCACACGGATGCGCACCGCCGGGTCACTTATGAGAATGTGAGCGCGGGCGGTGGCGTCATGAATATAACACTTCCAACAACAATATTATAGGCAGGGAGTGGGGATTTCGCAATCGTTTGGTTGAGAAATGCTGCCTGGATTTGTAAAGAGCCGACCTACCTGGTATACTATCCGAACGAGTAAAAAGCGGAAGGTGTAATCTCTTATTCTCCGGAGGAAAACCGTGTCTCAACCTCATCGCAACCTGTTTACCCTCGCCATCCACGCTGGCGAATCCCCCGATCCGGTTACCGGCGCTGTTGCGCCCCCCATTCACCAGGCGACGACGTTCTCCTTCGCCACGGCTGACGAGGCAGCCGCTGCCTTCGAACGTTATATCCAACCGGCTATTGACTGGACCGGCGGGGACGACCCTTACGTCTATACGCGCTGGGGGAATCCCACGCAGACCACGTTGGAACGTAAGATCGCCGCGCTGGAGGGTGGCCAGGCAGCTTTGGCCACCGCCTCAGGCATGGCCGCCATCGCCACGGCGGTGCTGACTGCCGTCCAGGCGGGCGATCATCTGGTGTCAGCCCAGACAGTGTACTCGGGCACCTACGAGTTGTTTCACCGCAAGCTGCCGGCCCTGGGCATTGAGGTGACTTTCGTGGATGCCACCCAGGCCGGGAACGTGCGCCAGGCGCTGCGACCCAACACCCGCGCCGTCTACATCGAGACGCCGGGCAACCCGCTCCTGGACTTGATCGACATTGCGGCCGTCGCCCAGATCGCCCAGGCGCACGCGACACGACCGCTGGTCATCGCTGACAACACCTTTGCCACGCCAGTCAACCAGCAGCCGCTGAAGCTGGGTGCCGACGTGGTCGTCCACAGCGCCACCAAGTACCTGGTTGGGCATGGCGATGCGATTGCTGGCGTCCTCGTCGGACCGGGGGAGTTCGTGCACCGGGCGCGGACAGGGATGCTGCGCGATTTCGGGGGGATCGTCAGCCCGTTCAACGCCTGGCTGGCTCTGCGCGGAATGGTGACGTTGCCACTGCGTGTCGAGCGCCACAATGCCAATGCGCTCCAGGTAGCACGCTGGCTGGAGCAGCAGCCCCAGGTATCGCTGGTGCGTTACCCCGGCCTGGAGAGTCACCCGCACGTCGCCCTGGCACGGCGCCAGATGTCCGGATTCGGGGGGATGGTTGCGTTTGAGCTGGCGGGAGGCGTCGAGGCCGGCAAGAAGCTGATGGACCGCGTGCGCCTGTGCACCCTGGCCGTCAGCCTGGGCGACGTGCGGACGCTTATCTGCCATCCTGCGTCTACGACCCACAGCTACATTCCGGCAGCAGCGCGCCGCGCCGTTCCGGCTCCGGAAAGCCTCGTTCAGGGGCCAA
>JBBITV010000382.1:0-4282 GCA_037440585.1 Chloroflexota bacterium | reverse complement strand
CCGGTCGTCGTCGTTCCAGCGTTGGTAGCGATGGGCCAGATAGGTCAGCGGGCCGATGACGGTGCCGGGCGAGCGGCCCAGGCCCATGAGGTGGTAGGTGCCCATATTTCATCATCTCCCTTGGATCAAGTCATGGCGCCGTTGGTTATGGTCTGCCCCGTGCGAGTTCTGCTCTTTTACCTGATCGGCAGTAAAGGGGTGAAAGAAGTCAAGGAATAGCATAGGTGCACTCACGGATTGTCGTTGATAGAATGCTCGCCGTAATGCCGCAACCGCAGCGCACCGTTTTCGACCGTGCAACTGACCCGGCGACTCTGCGAGACCCTGAAATGACCGATGGGTCGCCCATCACCGGTGGTTTTGTCGGTGTAGACATCGTATTGGAGGCCGCCATCGCGTTTGAGGGGCGCCGTGTCGCCGCGGCTATCTTCCAGCATTCCAGAGACCTTGGCCAGAACCTCTTGCAGAGCGGCCCGCTCTCCGGGAGAAGCCTGCCTGTAATCGCGCCGGAAATTGTCCGTGTACTGTAACCGTGGAAACGACAACAGGTCTTCCCCAAGTAGATTCTGACGTACCCGGTTCCAAACCAGCGCGCCCCAATCCGACAGTGTGGCGCTTCCTCGCTCGTCAATTTCCAGCAAACCGGCCGGGATGCTGGAGACTTGCTCAAACGGAAAGATGTGGCCTTGAGCCATCATGGCCAGTTCCACGCGGTAATCGCGCAGTGCATTGACGTCTATTTGTAACGGAAGGCGAGGAATGCTCAGCAATTGAGAACCCGTCTCAAAGATGTAGACCATCTCATCGGCGTAGAACATGCCCATAATGTTCAGATATCCCTGCAGGCTCTTGAAGGCTGCCGTCAAGTTAAAGATAACCCGATAGCCGGCGTCTCGGTAGCCGGGAATGGTGTTTTCGCACCAATGGATCAAATCCTTCATCCCTCTGGAAAAGTTAGAAGGGTCGGCGGTGGACAACTTGTCAGGGACATAGACATCTACATTCAGGCCATGCTCCCGAAGAAAGGCACAGATCACGTCGGCCGCTTTTCGGCCCAGGGCGGTGTCCGTCGCGACGAGATAGTGCATGTCCGCCTTTCCGGCCAAGAGATTGCCCTGATAGATGCCGTATAAACTGTTCAATTCTGCGCTCAATTGCCGATTCTTCTGGACGTTCCCTTCATGCAAGCGCGTCTTCGCCCTTTCCGCAAGTTCATTCGCCTTCTGGGCCAGTCCATCTGCCAATTGGCGTTCGTTCGCTGCCTGGTTCAATTGCGGACGCCAGTCTTCTTCGGTTGAATCGAGAACTTTGAGCAGGATGGAGATACCCACTGTGCTCAAAACAAGCCGTCTGGTTTGCATGGTGACCACCCGGTCTTATGACACTCGTTGGACCTTGACGACTCGGCGCTGACCTTCTCGCTCCACCACGGCGTATCGGACCTTCTGCTTCTTCCCCGGCGACCAGCCCTTTTCCTCAATCGCCTCCCTGGAGAAAAGAAATTCTTCACCGGTTTCGCCATCTACCAGTCGCCCTCTCCCTGGACCTGGCTGATATTCGCGCACCGTGCCGGAGCGCCAGACCAGATTCTCCGGCACGGGTTGCGGCGCGAGTTGTGGAGCCGGCGCCGGTTGGGAAGCACGCGACCCTGCCGTGGCGGTAACGGGCTGATCAGCCACAGGCTTTTCTCCCGATGGTGATGTAAAGTACCCATACCCCGCGCTGGTTTTGGCCCCGGCACCCAGTTCCTGCAGCCCTGTCTTGAGCCACCCTATTGCCTTGCCCTGAAGCTGTTTCCCCTCCTCATCCGGTGTCCCGCGCCAGCCGACGGCAAAACGAAACTCCGTACCTGCCGCCACGGTGAGAAAGTAGACCGGCACCGGGCTTTGCCAGTCGGTGGGCGGCTCTTCCCCGCTGTAGTACTTGGGGTAGTGCGGGTTCATGATGTCCGGCTCCAGCGTAGGCCTGTTGGCCGGGATGGCATCAAAGAACACCGCCTTGCCGGCCGCTGCTGTGGTGCCGAAGATGGTGCGAAAGTCCTCTACCCATCGGCGCGTGTCGTCAGGCAGAGAGTTGCGCCAGGCTTCGTACTCCTTGCGTTCCCGGCTATCCTTTTCGCCGTCGAGGCTCAGTTTCTCGTCCAGCGCCTTCAGGTCGGTTTGTCCTACCTTCTCGGCGATCTGGATGAGCGCCCAGGCGCGCGCTACCCCCTTGACGCTGCTGCCCGGCAGGATGGGGAAGCCGTAGCGGTGGAAGGTGAAGCCAACCTCCAGCGCGCCCTTGCGGCCCAGCCCGGCGATGAAGCGCCAGTCGGTCTTGAGGGAAAATGGTTCGGCGTGAGCTGTACGCACGGCCATCTCCCAGCGTGCGTTCCAATCTCGGAGTAGGACATCGTCTACCCTCTTGGCGGCCTGCTGCACCGCTTCCAGGCCGTCCTTCTTAAGTGTGCTCTTGTCTGACCAATCCGGCGCAAAGCGGTCGAAGATCAGGCCGGGGTTCAGTGGGATGGTTCGCTGCGCCTTGATGGCCTGCCACGCGGCAGCACTGGCCCTCGGGATGGGATAGCGAACCGTATCGCTCGTTGCACCCTGGGGGCGGCCGGCATCCTTCTGACCAGGGGGACCGCCTTTACCCTTGGGTTTCTGTTTTGACATCAGTTCCCCTCCTTCGGTAGCTCGGCCTCGGCGAAGCGCTTGAGCCAGGTGAGAAAGGCAATGGCTTCGGCTGTAGCGCGACGATAGCCGTCGGTGTCGGCGGTTTTGATCACCCACTCAAGCAAACTCGATTCTGAAAACTTGATCTGGCCTTTGACCCATTTGGAAACATCGTTGAGAAGCTTTCGATGGTGCGCCTCGCCTTTGGCATTCCAGAAGGCCAGGGTCTGCCCCAGACCGTTGGCCTGAATGTCCGCGGGCGCGCTGCGTGCCAACTGGCCATATTTTCCGGCGTATCCCTGGCCTTTGACGGCAGTCACACACTCCCAGGCTGTTTTAGCCCGTTCCTGTTCCAACGATCGCTGTCGGCTCATTGCTCACCTCCTGCGGCTCGCGTTGTCTGGCTCTGTGGCTGCTGGTCACCTTTCGCATCTGTGAAGCGCAAATCCACCATCCCCTGGCTGGTCGTTTCGTCGCCGCCCAGTTGGGTGCGCTGCAGATTCAGGCCCCTGACCTTGTTCAATACATCCTCGGCGCTCAGGTCAACGGCGGCAGCCCGCGACTTGGTCGCCAGCATCGGCGCGTAGAGCAGCGTGTCTACCGGCAGGCTTTCAGTCGTCCACAGTGCGCCCGATTGCACGGTTTTCTTGTCGGGATCGAGCTTGATGTGCGTTTGCACCTCGGTCCCATAACGCACAAAGTCACGGAAGGCGTCTTCGGGCAGGATGCAGAGCTTGTTGGGCAGGGCATCTCGCCAGTATTGGTATTCGCCGGTCTGCGGCAGGGCATGGTTTGCCAGCCACTGACCGATTGCCTTGACCGTCTCCGCCTGGCGATCGTCAGGTGTGAAACTGAACTCCTCCAGGACCACGCTCTCGCCAGCCTTCAGCGTTGCGCCGTTCACCAGGGCGGTATCCCTGGCCGGCTCGGTGGGCAACGACCAGTTCACCGGCAATCCCACTATCTGTGCCTCGCGCAGGAAACGGGCCAGCGCATCGCGGCTGGTGGTCCAGGCGAACACACCGGCCAGCGAGCGCACCGGGAAGAGCAGCACGCGCGCGTCGCCGACCGAGAGGGCGCCGGCGTGTTCCGAGGCGTTGCCGGTCTCCGGGCCAAAGATGGCGAGGTGTTCGGCCTTGGAGAGTTTCGATTGGACAGCCGGGTTGAGGTTGGGATCACTGGCGGCCCGCAGCCGGCCTTTTAGACTGCTGGCCTGGACGATCGGGTAATCGGTGGTGCGCTCGCGCTGGATGGGCAGGTCCACCGCGCCCAGTCCACGGCCCGTGCCGGCGTGGAGGGGCGTTTCTACATAGATGAAGAGCATACACTTGGCTTCAAACATGGTTTTTCACTCCTTCCATTCGGTGATGATAACCTGACCGAAGCCGATTTCGGCTCCGTAATCGGTAATCGCTTGGTTGACCAGGGAGCAGGCGAAGGCACTGCCTTCGCCTACCCGCGAGGCCCCGCCCTCGCAGGCAAAGTAGTACACGCTGCCGGCCGGCACGTAGCGCCGGGCGGGCTTCTGGCCGCTCGTGGCCCAGTCAAAACCGCCGATGCTTTCGTAGCGATTGAGGGCCACGGCCTGGAGCGTCACCGGGCCGGTGAAAAAGCGCGCCCAGCCGTCT
>JBBITV010000381.1:0-4288 GCA_037440585.1 Chloroflexota bacterium | reverse complement strand
ATCTTAAATCCGGCTGCATCCGAACCGGCCTGGGGCTCGGTCAGGCCGAAGGCACCGAAAGCCTCGCCCTTGCACAGGGGCACCAGGTATTTCTGCTTTTGCTCTTCGGTTCCAAACATGTATAACGGCGCACAGGCCAGCGAAATGTGCGCCGCGTAGGTCAGGCCCGTGGAACCGCAGGCCGCCGAGATCTCTTCGACCGCCAGGGCATAGCTCACGGTGTCGCCGCCTGCGCCGCCGTATTGCTCCGGGTAGGGCAGGCCCATCAAGCCCAGTTCGGCCATTTTACGGAAGTTCTCGGCAGGAAACTCCCCCGTCTCGTCCACGTGCCGGGCGCGCGGCGCGATCTCGTTTTGTGCCAGCTCGCGCACCATGTCACGGATCATTTGCTGCTCTTCGGTGAGTCGAAAGTCCATCTTTCCTCCAATTCCCAATGACTAATGACCTATCAAATCCCAATGACCAAATCCCAAATCCCAACTTCAGATCTCAAACAGATCGTCTCTTGGGTTCAGGACTTGATATTCATGTGTTAGCGGTTGGGATTTGGGATCCTTCGCTTCGCTCAAGGACAAGTTTGGGATTTGGTCATTGGTCATTGGGATTTGATCATTGGCCAGGCGTTGGGCGCGCACGTGATACAGGATTTCCTCTAGCAACCGCCGGTTGTCGCCCACCCGGTCGGCGAGGATGCCGAAGAGCACGATCAGGAAACCAATGATGAGCGAGGCGACGCCGACGATGAGGGATTGGACGTTACTGCCACGCGTCACCTGACCGCTCAGATAGAGCACGCCTATGCGCCCGATCAGGAGCAGACCGAACAGAAGGAAGGGCACCGCCAGGTAAAAGAAGGTCTTCAGTGGCTCGTAGCTGGCGTAGGAGCGGACGATGGTGGCCGCCTGTTTTTTCACAAAGTCCCAGTCCCCTTGGTGCAACTTGGACTTGCGCGGGGTTTCATTGGTGTGGATGGGGACGTGGGCGATGGTCAGGCGTCGCTTGCCAGCCTGGATCAGGTTTTCCAGGGTGTAGGAGAAGTCGCTGGTGACGAAGAGGCGTAGCGCGGCTTCGCGGGAGTAGGCGCGGAAGCCGCTGGGCGCATCGGGGATGCTGATGCCAGACGCTAAGCCCACGACCCAACTGCCCAGACGCTGCAGTAGCCGCTTGCGGGCCGAGAAATGGACAATACTCTGTATCTGCCGGTCGCCGATAACAATGTCGGCCTGGCCGGCCAGGATCGGCGCAATAAGCTGTGGGATCGCCGCGCCAGGATACTGGCCGTCGCCATCGGTGTTGACGACGATGTCGGCGCCCAGCCGCAGACAGGCATCCAGCCCCGTCTGGAAGGCAGCCGCCAGCCCCTTGTTCCCCCGGTGCCGGACGACGTAGTCAGCGCCGCATTGCTCGGCGATGGCCGCAGTGTCGTCGGTCGAGCCGTCGTCAATGACCAGCGTCTCGATGAGGTCGATGCCCTTGATGGCGGCAGGCAAGTCCGCCAGGACGCCGGGCAGGGTGTCCTGTTCGTTGTAGGCTGGGATCTGGATAATGAGTTTCATCTTCAAATCCCAATGACCAATGACCAAATCCCAATGACCAATATGGGATTTGGTCATTGGAATTTGACATATTTGTCCAGGAACTCCGCTATCGCCGTATACGCCTTGATCCGGTTCGGCAGCTTGACGATGCCGTGGCCTTCGTCCTCGAACCGGAGGTATTCCACTGGCACATTGCGCTCGCGTAGCGCCGCCACGATCTGCTCCGCCTCACCCACCGGCACGCGGGGGTCGTTGGCGCCGTGGATGACCATAAGGGGCGAGCGGATTTCGTGGGCATGGTTGATGGGCGAGATACTCTCCAACAACTCACGGTCCTTCACGGGGTCGCCGTATTCGGCGATGCGCAGGTGCCGGCGATAGGCGCCGGTGTTTTCCAGGAAGGTGATGAAGTTGGCGATGCCGACGATATCCACACCGGCCGCCCATAAATCCGGGTAAGTGGTCATTGCAGAAAGAACCATGAAGCCGCCGTAGCTGCCGCCGTATACGGCGATACGGTGGGGATCGGCCCGGCCCGAGGCGCGCAGCCACTCCACACCATACTTCAGGTCGGCCACGGAGTCCATGCGCTTTTCCACGTCGTCCAGGTGGGTGTAGGCTTTGCCGTAGCCGGTGGAGCCGCGCACGTTAGGGGCGAAGACGGCGTAACCACAGTTGATGAAATACTGGATGACCTGATTGAACGTGGCTTGCGCCTGTGCCTCCGGCCCGCCGTGGACATGGACGATCACAGGCAGGCGAGAATTGGCGGAAACGACCGGCGGACAATAGAAGAAGGCCGGGATGCGCAGGCCGTCGAAGCTTGTGTAATCGACGAGCTCGGGCTCGGCGAAGGTCGCCTGCGGGATACCGGCGCGGGAGCTGTGGGGCACCTGTTGGACCTCGGCGCGATCCAGGTCGACCAGCCAGATGTCGGGATTGTGACGCGGTCCAGTCAGCGTCAGGGTGAGGTAGCGCCCATCCCGCGAGAAATCCATCATAGTCAGCCAACCGGGCGGCAGGACCGGCAAATCGATCTTCTCTGAACTCAGCACGCTCGCGACAGACCCGTGATCCGTCGCAGGTCTGGTCACGGACCGGCCTGGAGCATAGAAGTTGGTTCTACTGAGACCGGGCAGGCGTCTTACTGCCAGTTCCGAGTAGCCATCGACGTTGGTCAGGTAAGCCAGCCAGCGACCGTCCTCCGCAACCTCAACCTCCTCGACATCCCAGTCACGTTCCTCCAGAAAGTGCAACTCGCGCCGTCCGAGGTCGAAATAGGCCAGGTTCATGAAGTCACAACCCAGGTCGCTGGCGAGATAGAAACCGGCGCCGTCGGGCGCCCAGCGCACACTCTGGTAACGCACGTCGCCCTGATGTGGAGTCAGGTGCTCAACCTGGCCTGAGGTCAGAGCTTGCCTTGAGCCTGCCGAAAGGTCAAGCAGAAACAGGTCAGTGTCCAGGTTAGAGTTGGCCCGGCCGACGAGGAGCCGGGTGTCGTCGGGGGAGAAGCCGAGGGGGTAGTTGAAACCCTCGGTCTCCCAGACCAGATGCGATTGGCCGGTGTCCAGGCTGTGGACGTATACATCAAAGTGGGCCTGGTTCCGCCGGTTGGCGCTGAAGGCGATGCGCCGCCCGTCGTGGGACCAGCCGCCGAACTGGTGGATCGCCTCGGGCGCGTCGGTCAGCGGGGTGACAGCCTGGCCGTCGCCGGATAGGAGGAACAATTGCTGGCGCTCGTTCCCCCCAGCATCCATGCCGAAGATCATGTGGTCATGAACCGGCGAGTAACTCACGAAGGTGACGCGTTCAGTGTAGAACGTCAGTTGGTCGGGCCAGCCACCGGCCCGATCGATGGCCCAGACCTGCGGAACGCCCGTGATGTCTGTCAGAAAAGCCAGGCGCTCGCCTGTGGGCGAGAAGGACGCACCATAGGCCGCGCGAATATTCAAATAGCGCGCAAAGTCAAAGCGGGGTGACGATTTCATTGAGCGGCTTGCTCCACCTCGTCTGCAGGCACGAAGTATACGTCCGTCGGCTTGAACTTCGAGTTGCGCAGATATTTTGCTCTCACCTTCATGCCGATCCAGTCAAGACTCGGGTTGTGCGGATCAACGCCGATGAGCCGGGCCAGGAACAGCGTATCAGCGCCTTCGAACTTGATGAGGGCCAGCACGAACGGGGTCTGCGGCAAGAACTCCTCTGAGCCGAAGTAGCAGACGGTGAAAGCGTGGATATGGCCTTCATTCGGCAGGACAACCCAGTCCGTCGGTTTGCCCGTATACATGTCGTGGCCGCGCGGGGTAGCGTAGGTGTAGCCGGTTTCGGGGTCGCGGTTGCCCAGGAAGACCTTGTTTGCCAGGCCGGCAAAGAAGGGTGAGTCCTGGCCGTAGCTGTGGATGTAGTCGATGGCGTAGTGCTGTTTCAAGATAATCGGCTGGAGTTGCTTGAGGAAGGCCAGCGCCTCCGCGTCTAGCTTCTTGGGGAAGGGGACGTTGAAGAGGATCTGGCCTTCAAGAGTTTCTTCAACCTGGGTGGGGAAGGTATTTTTTTCGTCTGCCACGAGATAGATGCTCCTCCACGTAATGCGTAATACCTCCTTACGCATTACGCATTACGCATTACGCATTACGTATCATTCTGCATCACGTATCATCCTTCTCTCTCCAGAATACTCACCGTTACATACGTCCCCGTCCCCGCATGGCTATGTATCGCCCCGCGCTTCGCATTCTTCACTTGCAGCACCG
>JBBITV010000380.1:0-4290 GCA_037440585.1 Chloroflexota bacterium | reverse complement strand
CAGGTACACATGTACACAGGGTGACTGCCTCCCTGGGTACCTGTGTACCTGGGTACCTGGGAACTCGTCCCCCCACCTTTTCCTTTTCCACAAATTGTGCTAAAATTGAGCCGCACCCCGAGGGGCCGATAGGCTGCCCGCTCCTCCAGACCCACTTCACGAGGTGAACCGACATGAAAGTTATCTTGACGCGAGACGTTCCCAACCTGGGTAAGATCGGCCAGGTCAAGAATGTCGCCGATGGATACGCCCGGAACTATCTCATCCCGCAGGGATTGGCCAAATTGGCGACGCCTGGCGCCTTGAAGGAGATCGAAGTGCGCCAGAAAGCCGAAGAGAAGCGCCTGATCAAGCGCAAAGGAGAGGCGCAAGAGATTGCGAGCCGGCTGGCCAATACCAGCTTAACATTCAAAGCCCGCACTGGAGAGAGCGATCGCCTCTATGGTTCGATCACCAACGCCGACATCGCCGCCAGGATCCAGGAATTAACCGGTCAAGAAATAGATAAGCGCAAGATCGAGCTTGATGAACCTATCCGGGAGTTGGGTACCCACCGTGTGCGGATCCGCCTGGCCCCCGAGACCATTGCCGAAGTTGTCATCACAGTCGAGCGCGAAGAATAGCAACCTTTGGTGCACTAGAACGTCACAACGCTAGAACGTTGATCATTAACGTTCAACATGCGAACGTGCGAATATCCCAGCATTCTAACATTCTAACGTGGAACTGTGGGAGGGTGGTCCCCATGCCGGACATGAACCTCGATGACAATCTGAGGAGCTTCCTGACCCGTGTGCGTTGCTGCGCATGTGGCCGTGTTCATCTACCCGCAGAAATCCAGGTCGTCAATCGTCGGGGCGAGAGTCTGCTGCTCAAGGTATATTGCCCCACCTGTCGCACGCGTAGCCTGGTTGTCACTCGTATAGGCGATGAGCAACCCGCCACCCCGCGCGAGGACAGATTATACCCGACTTCCACTCCCCTGACTATCGACGACGTCCTCGACATCCACATCTTCCTGCGCGACTTCCACGGCGATGTAAACGATCTATTCCGTCGCCGCTAATCCAGGGACAGACAGCCTTGCATCGAACCCGCCAACTATGCACATGGCCGGCGCTACAAGCGCTGATTGCTGGCCTTGCCAGTTTGGTTGTCGTTAGCCTTGTGACACTCGGCTACGCCGAGGTCCCAGCCCCACTGCCCACACCGCCGCGGGCATCCCCGCAGACGGAAACAGGGTTCGTTGGCCAGGTGACGGACCTGGCAACGGGAAGCCCTATCGCCGGAGCCACCATCCGCGTTGGCAATGTCCAGGTCCAATCCGAGGTAGACGGCTATTATCACCTCCCTGTCCCACCCGGCACGTACGATGTGCAGGCCGAGGCGCCGGGCTATATCGGGATGACGGCTGTCTGGCAGACAGTGACCGAATCCGGAGCAGCCGGCCTGGATTTCGCCATGATCCCGGAGATCCCCTCGCCGGAGGCGGCCGCACGAATCGACACCGCGCTGGCGACACAAGCCGGCACCGGCACGCCGCCGGAGGCGTTGGCTGGCGACGCCAGGACCATTACAGTAGCCCCCGTCATCCAGGTACCGCGCACGGTCCGCGTACTTATGCTTGAGGGCTACATCAGGGTGATGGACACGGATGATTACCTCAAGGGGGTCGTGCCAGCCGAGATCGGTGCGTATCGCACGGCGGAGGTCCTGAAAGCGCAGGCCGTGGCCGCCCGCAGCTATGCCGCGACGCGCTGCCCAAGCTGTCCGTACGATGTGGACACGACGAGCAATACCCAGGTCTGGAAGCCGTATCATTATGTCACGACAGACGCGGCAGTCGACGCCACCAAAGGCGTTGTGCCACGCTACAACGGCTATCTCATCGGCTCGTACTACTTCGCCCGTACTGCAGGCTACACTGCCAACAACGAGGAGGTCTGGAACGGCGCGCCGTTGCCCTACCTGCGGGGAGTAGCCTCACCAGATCCCTACGCTCATCGTTGGGGACACGGCGTGGGGATGAGTCAGGAGGGCGCCACCGTACTGGCAACCTGGGGCGCGACCTACCCGGAAATCCTGAGCTACTACTACACCGGCGCTATCGTGCGGCCTCAGGCCGCCCCCACCCTCACCGACGGCCTCGTCCAGCCCGCGACGGGTACCGCCACGACTGTCTTCACCTTCCGGATCAACTACGCCGACGCCGACGCCGACGATCCGACCATCCGGTCCGTTGTCGTTGATAGCCAGCCCTTCACGATGACCCGGGTGGCAGGCGATTTTCAGACTGGAGCCACCTTTGCCTCCACAACGACGTTATCTGTAGGCGAGCATTCTTTCAGTTTCAGGTTTAGCGATGGCTATACGACTCCGGTTGTGTTTCCAGGCGGGGTGATTACTGTAGCGACAGGGACGGCCGCTACAACCAACTTCCAAATCCCAGCTCCCAACTCCCAAATCGTGACCCCGGACTCTGGACCTCAGACTCAGGGACCCGCCGCGCCACCGCCGGGCATCCGGGCTGGCACGTGGCGCCTGGCAAGTCGCCAGGATTGGGCTGCTGGCGACCTGGCGATGGCACGCCTCGAGGGCACCGAGGACCAGGCCGTGCTGATCCTGGATCCGAACGCCGGTCTGAGCAGCTACACCTCGGCCGTACATGCCGCCAGCATCGAATTCATCGCCGTGGGCGCCGACTGGGAAGCGGATCTGCCGACGGGAAGCAAGCTCAAGGTCGAAGTGCGGACGAGCGACGATGGAGCAAAGTGGTCAGAGTGGTATACGCTCCCGGATGTGGATGGGGGACCCAGCCCGGAAAAAGCAAGGGGCACTGACCTGCTCTTCATTCCCGGTCAGTATTTACAATTCAGGCTTTCCACCCCCCCCACCCCCCCGCAAAAGGGGGGGCCAGGAGGGGGTGCGCGTGCGGAGGGTTCAGGGGAGGATACGAGCAAGCCAGCAAGAATCCGCAGTCTGGCCCTCACCTACCTGGACTCTCGCCCTGGCCCGACAGCCGACGAGTTGACTATGGCTGTAGCACCCAGTAGCATCCAGACCCCAACCATCATCTCCCGCGCCGCCTGGTGTGCAAACGAGAGCTACCGCTTCTCAAACGGCCAGGAAATCTGGCCACCGGAGTATATGCAGCCCCAAGGGCTGGTCATTCATCATACCGGAACCCCAGAAACGCTGCCTAATCCGGATCCAGCGGCCTGGATTCGCGCCGTTTACTATTATCACGCTGTCACCAAAGGCTGGGGCGATATTGGCTACAACTTTGTCGTGGATAAGCAGGGGCGGCTATACCAGGGTCGCTACCCTGGAGACAACCCACCGGCCGACCAAATTGTGCGAGCTGGCCACGCCCTGCAGTTCAACTGCTGCACCGTGGGCATAGCCGTGCTCGGCGATTATCAGAACGTCAGTTGGCCCACGACCGCCAGCATTCAGGGCCTGGTCGGCCTCAGCGCCTGGCTGGTGAGCCGCTTCGGCATCGATCCGCTCGCCCGCAGTTTTATCGTCGACAAGACCGTCTACAATATCTCCGGCCACCGCGATGTGCTCCCCGGCCACACCGAATGTCCAGGTGACGAGCTCTACCCTTATCTGCCCGAGGTTCGCCAGCGAACCTGGAATGTCTTACAGCCAGGCCAGCCTACCCCGACGCCACCACCGGTGTCACCTACAGCTACTCGCACCCCAATCCCCCCACCCACTCTCCTCCCCACCCCCACCCTCTCAGCTCCGGGAGAGAGCGGCAACCGCATTGTTAACGGCGACTTCGAGCTCGAAAACACAGGCTGGTGGCTCAACCGGGCGTTCTACACCACCTTTGACAGGCACTCGGGTACCCGGTCACTATTTATCGGCCTGCTAGATAACGAGCCCGATACTTACTCGTATGCATCCGCTCAGCAAGAGGTGTTCATTCCCCAGGACGCGGCGAGCATCCAGCTATCCTTTTGGTACCGCCCAGTCTCAAAGGACCTTACAGGTGATCGCCAGGTTGTCCGAATCCGTGATGGCGATTCCTGGATCCAGCTCCCGCTCGACGGAGGTGAATTGACCTCCAATTCCAACACCTGGGAACAGCGCATCTACGATCTGACGGAGACCCTGGTACATTATCACGGCCGCACCTTGTCACTCTATTTCGGGGTGATCAACAACGGTGACGGTATCGGCAGGACCTACATGCGCCTGGACAGCGTCGTGTTGGACGTCCGCCGCCAGGCGTTGCCCACCATACCCGTACCTTCCCGCACCCCAACCACCACCCCCACC
>JBBITV010000379.1:0-4294 GCA_037440585.1 Chloroflexota bacterium | reverse complement strand
GCCGGCATTGTTGTCGTCGCCAAGACCTTCGACGCGTACGCCGATGCCGGTGATGTCGAACCAGTCGAAAGTGGGTCCACCGGGTTGATCACTGTTGGTCGGGATGTAGCGGCCACTCGGCCGAAGGTCGCCACGCCAGCGTACGGTGTTGGCGGCCGGATCGTAGATCGCGCCGCCGGTCACGCTATCTGGGACGTAGCGCAGACCGGCCGGGAGCGGGTCGACCACGGTCGCGTTATGGACGGTAACCTGCCCGCTATTGACGAGAGCGATGGCGTAGGTCAGGGTGTCTCCCGAGGCTGCTGCTATCCGGTCCACGCTCTTAGTCGACCGGCCGAGGTCAGGTCGAGCAGCCTGAATCACCGCCTGGAGGGGGAAGGGCGGGTGCGAGCCATCCTCAAGTATAGCCGTGTTGGTAATAGTTGTGCCGTCAGCGACATCCTCGTTGATGCGAACCTTGAACTCAAAGCGGGTTTCGACGTCCGGCGGGACTATGCCATTCCATATAATGCGGTTGCTCGCAGCGTCAAAGACGGCGCCGCCGGTGGCGCTGCCCTCGACGTAACGGGTGCCGCCGGGGATGGGATCGACGACCTGAACGCGGGGAACGCGGGCCTTGCCGCTGTTGCGCAGGCGCAACGTGTAGGTGACGACGTCGCCGGGAGCGACAACGGTAGGCGACGCATTCTTGGTTGAGCCAGTCAGGTCAGCCGGTTGGACCAGCGTCGTCGCCGTGCGCGTGTAGACGATGCCCTGTGCATCCAGAATCCGGGCGACGTTCTGGATGGCGGTGTTGTCGGGGATACCGGGGTCAATCTGCACGCGGAAGGTGATGCGTGGCACGCCAGCGGCACCAACCGGGGCGATGCGCACGGCTAGCCTGTCGTGGATGAAATCTTCATGGCGCGCAACGGTCAAGCCCTGGGTGCCATCAGCATTCTGCACACCGATGGTGGCTTGCGTCACGTCGCCCTGCATAGACAGATACTGGAAGGTCAGGCTACCGTCGGCCTGTAACACGATCTGGAAGGTGAACCGGTCGTCGCCGCCGGAATACCGCGCCACTCCGACGAAGGATACGACCAGAGTATCCGTATGGTTTGTCCAGTAATACACCGATCCGGCCCGAGTCGGGTTCAGGTCGGTCCAGAAGGCCGCGACCAGATTCTCGGGGGCAGAGGGGTCGGGCAACAGCCGGTCAGCGTAGCTCGTCTGGGTGCTGGTAAAGCTCAGCCAGCCATTGCTGCATACGCGGAAGGTGTCGAAGGACTGTCCAAAGAAGGGGAAGCTGAAGCCGATGGGGAGCGGGCCGACATTGCTGTCGTCGCCCGGGATGTCGATCAGAGTGCCGGTGGCCGTAATCGGCCGCCAATCGAAAACCGGGCCATCGGGTTGGGTACTGAGAGTGAAGGTGTAGGCCTGTCCGCCTACAGCCAGCCCCGGGACGGTCCCGGCCCACTCAATCTGGTTGGCCGCCACGTTGTACGTTGCGCCGCCGGTTACGCTGCCGGGGATGTAGCGCGTCCCTACCGGGATCGGGTCGACCAGGAGCGCGCCTACCGCGGGGGTCTCGGTCGCGTTCAGCAGGCTAATGGTGTAGGTCAGCACGTCGCCGGGGCTTGCTTCCGACCGGTCTGGTGACTTGATCGTGGGCGATAGGTTGGCTGCGACGACCCGGACAACGGCGTGGGCGTCCAACGCCAGACCATAGCGGTTGGTGAGGGTGGCTGAGTTAGTGACCGGGGAGTTGCCCAGCAGCCGCGCCGTGAGGGTGGCCTGGTATCGCACGACGAGTTCCTCGTCGGCAGAGAGGTCACCCGTCCAGGAGACAATGCGTGTGGTTGTGTCGTAGCTGGCTCCACCGGTCAGACTACCGGGCACGAAGGCGAACTCGGGGGGGAGCTGATTGGTCAGGGTGAGACCCGTCACAATCGTCGCGCCGGGGTTGGCGATCCTGAGTGTAAAGGTTACGGTGCCAGATGGTTCAACACCAGGCGGATCGGCGGTCATGGTGAAAGTTGGCAGGCTGAGCCAGGTGATGATTCTCTCGTACATCTGAATCAGCGTGGGCCGGGGGCCAGCACCCTCGATACCGAAGGGCAGATAGATCAAACGGCCCAGACCCTCCGTCACGCGCAGGCCGGCAATCTGCGCGTTTGGCTGCGAGACGCCGTAATGGAAGACCGGCGTAGCCTGGCTGTCCGCCGGCTGGATGACGTCCGGCGCGAGCCTGTCGCCGTACTTTCGGCCGTACACGTCTTCCAGGGTCAGGTTGATACCGTCGAAGAGATCGCCGGGTATTCCCGCAATGTGGCGGTTATCCGATGCGTTATCGGCCACATAGCGGGCATGGAGAACGTTGGCATAGAATTCTGGGGCCCGGCGATTTTCGCGCAGCCCTTCGGCGCTGTCCCAATAGCCGATGTCCTGGCCGGTGATGAGCAGCCGGCCACCGTTCCGCACGTAGCCGGTCAGCGCATCGACGGTGGCCGTATCGCCGCGTTCGCGGTCGATGAAGCCTGGGGAACTGGAAGATTGGCCCCAGATGACCAGGTCGTAAGCGCCGAGCTCGGCGACAGTGGGGATCGTGCCGGTGTCAGTGATCAGGCGTGTGTCGTAGGGCAGGTTTAATGCATCCAGGGGCCAGCGGTAGTAGTTCAGGTGAATGGGTCCCCGCCAGGCGTCGCCGTCGACCACCAGGATGGACGGTGCGCTGCGGAGTTGAAAATCCTGGTTCAGGATTGCGCCAGGCGCAATGGTAACTGTGGCAGTCAAGGCGCGGTGGCCGGTGGCGCTGACGCGGAGCCGGTGGGCTCCGGCCGGGAGGGTGAGATTGAATTGGCCCGATGTGTCCGTCGGATAGGGTACGGCCAGGCCCTCGACAGCGATGGTGGCGGCCAGGGGAGTATTACCGACCTCTGAAGTAACCTGGCCGCGCAGAATGCCGGTGGCCAGCGGGTTGAGCGCGATGTCCCGCAGGGACCGGAAGCCGGTGATGACTTCGACCGCGGTCACTGTGGCAGGTTCGTAGCCGAAGGCACGCGCGGTGAGGTCGTAGGTCCCGCCGGGGACGTGGATGCTGTAGCGGCCAGCAGCGTCGGTCGTGGTGCGGAACGCATCGCCCGGGGCGCTACGATAGATGCCCTCGACAGTTGCCCGTGCGATGGGCGCGCCTGTCAGACTATCTCTGACCAACCCTTCCAAAGTGCCCGCGCTGGTGGCCCAACGCACAGCCTTGTAGGCGTCGATGCGCCCGGCGCCAAAGCGGTTGTCGGGGCCGGGGTCTCCGAGATCGACCGCCGTGTCGCGGATGAATTGTTCCAGGTCGGTGACTTGCAGGGTGGGATTGGCGGCTTTGAGGAGCGCCACCAGTCCGGTGACGTGGGGAGCTGCCATAGACGTACCGCTGGCCAGTCTATACTGGCCGTCGGGCACACTGGAACGGATGTCCACGCCGGGAGCACTGACGTCGGGCTTGATCTCGTCCCAGAACGAGGGGCCCAGGCTGCTAAAATCGGCAATGGCATCCTCGGAATCGGTTGCGCCGGCGGAGAAGCTATGCGGGTAGCTGCCGGGAATGCCGACAGAACCTGCCCCGAGCTCGCCCTCGTTGCCTGCGGAGAAGACCGGCACGATCCCGGCGGCGCGTAGGGCGTTGATGTCATCCCAAAACGTGGGATCGGCGCCAATGTCGCTGCCCCACGAGTTATTGATCACGTCGGGGGCTTTGCTGGGGTCCGGGTTGCGGCCGGTGAGATCGGTGGGAGCTATCATCCACTGGAAGCCGTCATGGACATCGTCGTCGGTCGCGAGGCCCTCGCTGTCGAAGGCTTTAAAAGCAATCCATTTGGCCCCTGGGGCGACGCCGATCTGGTTTGCACCGCCATCGTCGCCCACGGCGGTCCCGGTGGTGTGAGTGCCGTGGCCAAGGTCGTCGCCGGGCATGTCGGGGTACGTGCGGGTCGCGTCGAACCAATTGTAGTTATGGTCGACACCACTATCCGCAGCGCCTCGATATTGGTTGCGCAATGCCGGGTGGGTCCAGTCTACGCCGGAGTCCAGGCTGCCTACGACGGTACCAGCGCCGGTGATCCCTAACTCGCGCCAGACGCGGTCGGCGCCGATTTTGGCGATGTTCCAACCCGCCGATTTTGGATTTTGGATTTTAGATTTTGGATTTTGGATTGGGTTGAGATCGGGGATCGGTACGCCTCTCGGAACCACATCTAATCGAGAATTTAAAATCGAAAATCTAAAACTTGTAGTGAGCGAAGCGAATCTATCTAAAATCCGG
>JBBITV010000378.1:0-4301 GCA_037440585.1 Chloroflexota bacterium | reverse complement strand
GCCTCTCGCCTTATCTACAACAAAATCCCAGGCAGACCTAGCAGTATCTACAACGACTTGGACCTCAGCGACATCAAGCTCCGCGCACTGTTCGAGAAGAGCAGGATTGGTGGTTTCGTCGCACGGATCAAATCGATGGACGAAAGATCACACCAGACAGCCCTACCCGGGCACGAGCAGCTTGTGTGCGAGAGGCCGCTACTGTACGAGAGGCCTCTTGCCACGTGTTCCACGTCACAGTGTCGGTCTCGCTCTTGCTGACGCCTGTGGTTTCGCTCGTCTCATACGTGTGCGTCTCTTGAGTCATCTCTCCTAGTTCGGTGGTGATGACGGTCACCTTGTCTACACGCAGGGAGTCTTCGACCATCCCCACCTCAATCTTGGGAAAGGCGGCGACAAACCAATGGTCGCCGGGTTTCTTGACCCAGGTAGGGAAGGTGTAGCCTAAACCAAACTCAGCAGCCCAGTTGCCACGGTTGGGCATGGAGCGACCGAAGAACTCGAGGCCATAAGGTTGGTCAGGCCGTCGGCGTCGTCGTCGATGCTGGAAAGGGCGGCCAGGGCGGCTTTCTGCTCCAGCGTCAGAACCACCCTCTCCTCTGTCCCCTCTCCCTAGTAGGGAGAAGGGAAACCAATGGACGGGGGCGAGGTTGAAGAACTCCCCTCTCCATGGAACTCCTCGCTGATAGCGTCGAGCGCTGGCTGGGGGATCATCTTTTTCCCCTGGATACTCCGACAAGAGTGGTTTGGGAGCCTGGATTGGACTGGCGGCAGTGTGGTAGATGAGATCGAGTCCGTGTCGTGCTCGTCCGCTACTCCACCGTCTTCTCCGGCCCCGTGTCCCGCCACGCATCGATAAACCGCACGATCCGATCTTCGTCCAGGCTGTTCAGCTTATCGATCCGTCGCCACGCCGTCAGGGCGATCTGAGTGTCGAGGTTCGGCCGCGGCACGACGATCAACTTCCAGAGCCGCTGCCGCTCGGCCAGCGTCTTGAGCCTGTCTTTCAAATTCTTGCAGTCGCCTTCAGGCAAGGTGCTACAGTTGTACGAAATGATCACGTACCCATGCTCCAGGCTGTGGACCAGCTCCTCGTCGGGGAGGGGAGAATCATAGACGCCGGGCTTATCGGATACGTCGTAGTGCCAGCCCGAGGTCGGCGGGTTGCTATTGTAGGGGGGATGGGTGTCGCCCGGCTTGACGTGGTCGCGGCCCTGGTCCGCGATGAGCTCGCCGGGCGGTGGGGTGCTGACGCTTGGTAGGGCACGCGAGCTGAAGATCACCACCAGCGCCAACGCCAGGACACCGAGCCCCACGTAGATGAGCCAGCGCGGTTGCGTTCGTTTTTGCGGGCGGCGCGCGGCCTGGCGGCGCGCGCCTTTCGTTCTTTGGGCCATTGTCTGATTTCGCTCCTTCCTCAGGCTCAATTCATTGTCGTAAAGTATCTACATTCCCGGGTCGCCGGTCAAATTGAACAGTGGGCCAGCCATCCGGAGCGTTCCTGACCCCACGAAATGGCCTACTCCCGATTCCACGATTTTGACCGAACTCCGACCAATCAGTTGCTCGCTCGGACGCGACGCCAGATCCGCGAGATCGACGTGCACCAGCTCAAGGCCCGGATCGATCAAGTTGGGCGCGCGTAGCCTGGTCGAGATGGGTTACAGCCGGGTTCAGTCGCTCTTGGGCGGATTTGCGGGCTGGAAGAATGCTGGCTACCCGTTCATCGTCCCACGGGTACTGACGGACACACAACGCATCCGCTACAGCCGTCACACGTTGCTGTCCGAGGTTGGCGAAGCGGGACAGCTCAAGTTGCTGGATGCGAAGGTCTTGCTCATCGGCGCGGGCGGATTGGGGAGCCCGGCGGCCCTGTACCTGGCCACGGCGGGCGTCGGCACGCTGGGGATCGTCGATTTCGACACGGTCGACCTGTCCAACCTTCAGCGCCAAATCCTGCATCGCACTGAGGACATCGGCCGGCCCAAGGTCGAATCGGCGGCGGACACCCTGAAAGGTATCAACCCGGACGCCACGGTTGTGGGCCATGCGGTGCCGCTGAGCTCTGACAACGCCTTCGAAGTCCTGGCCGGCTACGACCTGGTGCTCAACGGCAGCGACAACTTCCCGACGCGTTACCTGGTCAACGATGCCTGCGCGCTGATGGGTAAGCTGCTAGTGGACGCCAGCATCTTCATGTTTGAGGGCCAGATCACCATCTTCGACCCGGGGCGCGGCGGCCCGTGCTACCGTTGCCTCTACCCCGACCCTCCGCCGCCCGGCGAGGTGCCGAGTTGCGCTGAGGCCGGGGTGCTGGGCGTCATCCCCGGCGTCGTCGGCTGCTTGCAAGCAGTCGAGGCGATCAAGCTGATCCTGGGCATCGGCGAGCCGCTGATTGGCAAGCTCACAACATCTCAGCCTGCCGCCGCACCTCTTCCACCACCATGTCGCCGATCTGAGTCGTCGAGAGGCCGCTGCGCGCGTCGACCGACTTGATGCGCCCGGTGACCAGCAGGTTGCGCACTGCCGACTCGATCAGGCGCGCGCCCCTGGGCTCGCCGACGAAATCCAACATCATCGCCGCCGCGTTGATGGTCGCCAGCGGGTTGGCGACGTTCTTTCCGGCGTACTTGGGCGCCGAGCCGTGAATCGGCTCGAACATCGAGGTCTGGCCCGGGTGAATGTTGCCCGAGGCGGCGATGCCCATCCCGCCCTGGAGCATCGAGCCCAGGTCGGTGATGATGTCGCCAAAGATGTTGGTGGTGACGATGACGTCGAACCACTCTGGGTTCTTGATCATCCACATGCAGCAGGCGTCGACGTAGGCGTGATCGGTCTGGATGTCCGGATACTCTTGCGCGACTTCGGCGAAGGTACGCGTCCACAAGTCTTGCGCCCGCACCGCGTTGGCCTTATCGACCAGGGTGACGCGCGGGCGATCCGCGCGCAACGGCGCGCCGGAGGTAATGCGCTCCTGCTGGCGCTTGCGGGCCAACTCAAAGGCATAGCGCACGGCCCGCTCCACACCTTTACGGGTATAGAGCATCTGGGCGATGGCGATCTCGTCCGGTGTACCCTTTTTGAATATGCCCCACGGCCCGGTATAGGCGTCCTCAGTGTTCTCCCGGACAACGACGAAATCGATGTCTTCCGGCTTCTTGCCTTTGATGGGGCACAGATGCTCGGCGTACAGCGTGATCGGGCGCAGGTTGATGTACAGGTCCAGGCCGAGGCGCAGACCCATGATGACCGCGTGCTCCACCAGGCCGGTTTCGACGCGCGGATCGCCGATGGCGCCCAGCAGCACGGCGTCGAGCTTCCTATACTCATTTACGGCTGTGGGGGGAACCAACTCGCCGGTGTCCAGGTAGTGTTGGGTGCCGTAGGGGAAGCGAGTCAGTTCGTATTTGAAGTCGCCAATCTCCGCGACCGCCGCCAGCACTTTCAAGGCCTCGTCGACCACCTCAGGGCCGATGCCGTCGCCGGGCAGGACTCCGAACTTGTAAGTTGTCACCTGTCTGTTGTCTCCTTCTTGAATTGAACACAGGTAGACAGGTACACAAGTACACAGGTACACAGGGAAAAGGGTGATCCGTCTATTTATCTTCCCTGTGTACCTGTTTCCCTGTGTACCTGTGTACCTTCAAAGGCTTGCACCGCCTGGCGAATCGGGTCCGGCACGCGGACGGTACGATACGTGCCATGCTCGACGGTCACGGCGGTAATTTGCCCGGTGGCGACCAGGCGATCGGTCTGCTCTTCAAAGATGGCGAATTCGAAGGTGAGGCTGGAGTTGCCGATGTTAGCGACCCGGGTGTGGACGTGTAGTATTTCTTCGAAGTAAGCTGCTGACTTGTACTGGCAACGCGCATCGACGTAGATTAGATCGATGCCTAGCTCGGGTAATTTCTTGTACCCGTAGCCGATGGCGCGCAGGTATGCGCTCAGACCCTCGTCAAAATAAGTGAAGTAGGTGCCAAAGAAGACGTGGCCCTGCTGATCGGTGTCTTGAAAACGCACCTGCATCGGAAACCTGCACTTGAACTTTTCCATTCTCCACTCCTGTGTTCCGACTCTTATCCATTTCCCACCAAACGCTGCTCCACGTACGGGCGCAAGCCGCCTACGGCAATAATGCGCTGGAGGAACTCCGGGAATGGCGCTGAGTGAAACACTGTCATCTGGGTCAGATTGCGGATCGTGCCACTGATCGGGTCGATTTCGAGCTCGTCACCCGGGTTGATGCCGACGTGGGCTTCGGGACACTCGAAGATAGGCAGCCCGATGTTGATCGAGTTACG
>JBBITV010000377.1:0-4302 GCA_037440585.1 Chloroflexota bacterium | reverse complement strand
CCCCACATCTTGAAGGCTTCGGCGAAGGTGTCTTCGATTTCGACGTTGTTGATGTATCGCTCCATCTCGCTGGTCGCATGGTGCGTGATGCGTGATGCGTGATGCGTGATGCGTGATGCGTGATGCGTAAGGAAGTCTACAGAGTGCCGAATCTCTCAGAGTGAGACACGGCTCACTGAAGACTTTATCACGTATCACGTATCACGTATCACGCATCACGCTAAAGCCGGCCTGGCACTTCAACAACCTGCCCGGTGATGCCGCTGGCCTCGTCTGACGCCAGGAACACGACCGTGGCGGCGATTTCTTCGCGCCTGGGCCAGCGGGCCAGGTCCTCCGGCTTGGGTTGCATGGCCTTGACGTTCGATTTAGTGTCCACCAGGCCCGGCGCCACGGCGTTGACGCCAATGTTGTGCTTGCGGCCTTCCAGGGCGAAGGTGCGGGTGAGGGCCACGACGCCAGCCTTGGCGCAGTTGTAGGCCACCATCTTCGCCTGCGGCTCACCGGCCCGGGCGAAGTTAATGATCCGCCCGCCGCCGCCGGCCTTCATCGGCTCAAACACCGCTCTGGAGCAAAGGAAGGCCGACCACAGGTTGTTGTTCAGCTCACTGGTCCAATCTTCCAGAGTGTGCTCGGTGGCAGCCTTGTACTTGGTCAATCCACCGGCCAGGTTGACCAGAATGTCCACCCGGCCGAACCTGTCGAGCGTCTGCTGGACAACATTGTTGACCTCGGCTTCGTTGGTGAGGTCGGCCGGGACCGCCAGAACCTCAGCGCCCAGGGCCTTGACCTCGTCCGCCCGCGCGGCCAGCTTCTCCGCCCGCCGCGCGACCAGGACGAGTTTAGCCCCCTCTTTGGCGAAGGCCTGGGCCACCGCCTGGCCGATCTGGCCGTCGCCGCTGACGCCGGTGATAATCGCGACTTTGTCCTGAAGTTCCATCATCATACCTCCTGGGAACGTATTCAGTCCATCTGCTCCACCAGGTAGTTCTGGATTCCCATTTGTTGGATCTGGGCAAGTTGTGCCTCAATCCAATCAATGTGATTTTCCTCGGTTACGAGGATCGATTCGAGGAGTACTCGGGTTCCGTCGTCCTCAAGTTCTGTGGCCAGGCGTATGCCGTCGTTATATGCTTTTACGGCGTGCTCCTCAGCAGCCCAGTCATTCTTGAGCTGCTCTTCGACCTGGGCACCAATGTTGATTTCGTTTAATGAGTGTTTGCCGAAGTGCCCCTTAAGCAAACTCGTAAAGCGGAACTGCTCTCGCTGGCTGTGCTGCCGCTTGCAACAACTCTTCGATCCGACGCACGGTCTCTGGTCTTAGAAGCACGTCACCACATACTGAGCAAACTTCGGCTGGCACATGATCGAAGACGATCACCTGCCCATGATATCGCACGGTATGGATGATCGGCCGTTCTTCGTACTCACCAGGACATCCTACAATGCTGCACCTCATAACTTATTGCCTCCTTTGGGTGGGTGTCACCCATTTCGGTAGTTTGGGCTCATATACCGTAATCACAATCAACACTGGCTGTGCCGTCGTACACACAATATGCACGGGACGTCCGTTATCGGTAACGCCATTGAGCAAACAGCATGGTCCTCGTTTATGCTCAGGATAGTTTTCCAAAATCTGGGCTGTAGCAATTGCCTGAAGAACCTCATCAAGCGTGATGATCTCTTCTGCCATCTCCTGTTGGGCGTGCTGTGTGATACGGATGTTCTCTGCCGTAGCCTGAGCACGGATTCGCTCCAATATAGTCTCCAAGTTGACCTCGTCAAATTCACTCATTTCGCAGAAGCTTTCTCAGGACAAGAGCATTTCGGCAAACGCTCAAGCCTCCCGCGACGGCACGATCCGACGTGAAGACGCCTTGCCTTTTGCCAACCAACCGCGCTAACAAACCGCGCGCGTGCCGTTGTCGGGGGGCGTGGGTTTGCGGGCGTGCAGTGTGGTCTGGTTGCCATTTTGTCAGGCTACAGCGTATTCAGTGTATGGCCTGACCTCTGGAGCATGGAATCCCAGCACGATGTGGTCTTTGGGAATCCCCGCCCTTTCTAGTTCGCGGGCAATCCCGTGTTCCGTGCCATCGCGTTGAATCCACACTTTGCCGTCGACAATATCAATGTGGATGAGCCAACCGTGAATCCGATTGGCGTAGTGCCAACCTACCGACATGACGAGATAACGGACGGCTTCACGGTCAAAGACGGCTTCGTTTTGAATCTTGCCATACGCGTACTGAATTCGGACGTATTCCCTCAGCACGTTTTGCACAATCTGGCGATAGGTATCTAGGGTATCCATCTGAGAATCACCTCCGCTTGTGGATCAAAAACGACCAGTCGGACACGCTGGTTTTCCAGCAGCACTTGACCGATAGGTTCTTCAAACACGTCAGCAAAGATAGCCTCGCGGACAGCCAGGTACAACTCGCGGTCGGGTTCGGTGCGCTTCAAGATATCGTGATACAGGATGAATTGCCCTAGCGCATGCTCCAGGTCTTCGACTTCGGATGGACTGACGAAACTCTTCACCTCAACGGCTATCTTGCGTCCCTCCTTCTCGGCTGCCACGAGTTGCTGTGCGCCCAGGTCAATATACAAATCCTTGGAACCCCATTTGAGTATCAAAGGGTCGTGCGTAATGACCCATCCATCTTTGATGAGCGCCTTCTTGACGGTATCGTGATAGATGTCTTTGGCAGGCATATCTCGTCGCCTCGCACGGATTGACTGGTCAGTCCTATTATACACCAAACGGGGTGCAATTTCACCTGCTGGCGCGGCAGTCCATTTGGAAGGGCATGTCCGCAAACACCAAGCCTACCGCCGTGCCGCGCGCGACATACAAGTGGGGTGGGTGTTAGAACGCCCCTCGCCATGAACGCCTTCGCGCGGTATGGTCGGTAGGCGAGCGTTGAACGATGGGCACGCACAAACAGGAAATCCGAAAACCCCACGTTCGCGTGCGTGGTCAACTCACCCTTACGGGCGCATATACGACTTGGGGAAGCGACGGCGACCGCTCCTGAAGAACAGTTGAAATAGGGCAAATGACCTGCAAGTGCCAGCCCACAGACTTTGGAAATCCTCGCCCTCTGTCAACGAATAGCCAGCGAATAAACGAATCCATTCCCAGAATCCTGTTAGCCCGCCATTATGCCGTAGACATAATTCTTTGTTGACGACTACCAGATCGCGGACGATCTTGAACTGTGCGACAGAGAACAGCGATCTAATCCACGGTCGGACCTCGGCCAGGGCGGTGTCGCGATGTGTGGCAAGATACAAATAAGGGATACCTTTTGGGTTTGCACGGCCTTCAGACGCCTGGCCTGGGATGGGCTTCATTCGGGTAGGATTGTGAGGCACCGGCCCCTCACCGGTTAGCTCATCGTAGTCGCGCTCGTATCCAAGTTGAGCCCTCCAAAAGATGGCGCCCGCCGGGATCGAATCCTCTCAGCTTTTGCTAGTCGCGAGGACCGTGTCTAGAAAGGCTTGTCCCTCATCCGTTCGGATGTACCTGCGCTCGTGCCTTGTGCTCCTCTCGAAGTCCCAGTAGCTGCGCCACGATTTGAACACAGGCATGGAGATCCTCTGCTCTTAGCTTGGGCTGAAGCCGGCTAACTAGCCGCCACACGCCACCACTTCATATCGCGGCAAATAGTGTTCTAACTGCACCGGGTAGTTCTCAAAGCGAATTGTGTAGTACTTGTCGAAGTGCTCGCGGATGTCCACCTCGATGGCCCGATCATACGACGGGGCTACAAAGAAGGCGCGACCGTAGTAGTCCTGGCGGATGTGGCCATCTTCGACCAGGACTCGCCCATCCTTGATGACGTAGCGCGGGGTGGCGAACATCTTCTCCTTGTCATCGTCCTGGTCGTAAATGGTGATGTCGGCGTCGGCGCCGATGCCCAGGTGGCCTTTGTTCTTCAGGCCCAGCAGTCTGGCCGGCCCGGCCCGGGTGATAATGGCGATCTCGAACAGCGAGTACTCGCGGTCCAGCTCAGGCAGGGTGGTTTTGGCCAGAGCCTTGGGGTGGACTTTGCGCATCATCTCGCGCCGGAACTCGCGGTCCATCAGCAGGCGGATGATGCGCGGGTAGGCGACGAACGAGGCGCCGTTGGGGTGGTCGGTCGTCAGGGCGATGCGCCACGGGTCCTGGACCAGCAGGAACCACTCCAAGCCGATGGCCCATTGGGTGGTGTGGACGTAGTTCTTGTCCTTATACTCGATGGGCACGATACCGCAGCCTTCCTCGGTTTCCACGTCCACGTTGGCCCACTTCCG
>JBBITV010000376.1:2983-4304 GCA_037440585.1 Chloroflexota bacterium | reverse complement strand
AGATGGCGTAGACGACTATCCCCCGGCTGAGGGCCGTGCGGACTACCGCCCGCAGCGCGCCGTTCATGCCGGGCGCGTCGCCGCCACTGGTGAGGACGCCGATCGCCGTCGGGGCCGGGCCTGCCATGGTCAATGCCTCCTTCCGCCTGTCCTGACAAGGTGACCGGGTGACAAGGTGACAAGGTGAGGGGGAGCTGTCACCCTGTCACCTTTATAACAGATTTCATCTTTGCTGTCAAACAATCGCATTCAGGACCCCACACAGCGGCACACCTCTTCACCGTTCACCCTATGGTCATAAAGACCGTCTCGGCTGCAAACCCTTGGAGCAGCACTCTCCGTTCTATGCAACGTTTGCGACTGGAATGCTCTTGCCTTTTCTCCGGCTCCAGGTGTATAATCCGGCTATAGGGAGATCATAATGAGCGAATCCGTGCGGCGCGAATATCCGGAGATGCCCCAGGTCGGCGTGGGCGCGGCCATTGTGAAAGACGACCGCATACTCCTCGTCCAACGTGGACGCGAGCCGGGATGTGGCTTATGGGCATTGCCCGGCGGGCGATTAGAGCTGGGCGAAACTGTGAAAGAGGCTGTCGAGCGCGAGGTCATGGAGGAGTGTGGCCTGGTCATCATCCTAGGTGAGGTACTGGCCGTCGTGGACATGATTCAGCGAGATGAAGACGGCCGTGTGCGCTTTCACTACGTGCTGGTCGATTTTCTGGCGACGCCAGCCGGCGGCGAGCTCACCGTAGGGTCGGATATCCTGGATGCCCGGTGGGTGAGTGAGGAGGAGCTGGACGAGCTGGAGATGCCGCCGCGGGCGCGGGACGTGGCGCGGCAGGCGTTGCGAAAAGTATTCCCCGTTCAATCAAAGAAGTGAATCAACAAGAGAAGTGCTGTTCGTGGGTCTGTTAAGCCTGGTAATCCTGGGATGGCTTATCGTACGTGTACGGCGCCGTCCCGACCTGGCAATTGCCCTGTCTTCTGTCAATCCAACGCTAAATGACCAACCGCTCTTTTACTTTGATCGTCTGAAAGGTGTCACAGGCCTGAATGACGCCGCGCACAAGACGTTACGCGATCTGCGCGGATCGCAGCAGCAGTTCCTGCTCGACGTGCTGGCGGACACTCTGCTCGAGGCCTACGAGGAAGCCCGCATCACACGGCAAGAAGACTGGCCCGAACTCGAATCTATTCTGATTGCAGTTCCCATCTTCCGGCAACCGGGTGACGTGGCCGGTGTGTTAGCATTGGTGACCAGGGAGGCAGTGCCGGCAGTAGCTGAGAAATCGGCTGATCAGGCGCTCCCTCCGGAGCCACA
>JBBITV010000376.1:0-2928 GCA_037440585.1 Chloroflexota bacterium | reverse complement strand
GGCGCTACGACTCCACCGCACTCGCCCCGTGGTGCACGTCCGACGCAATCACCCAACCGCAGCAGACAACGGAACACCGGCCTGGCAGGAGCACCCCCTCAGTTACGCGGAAGAAGCACTCTTGCGGTACCTGGTTGAGCATCCGGCAGAGATACAGACAGCAGAAACACTGTTCCAGGTTGTCTGGCCCCAGGAGAAAACCGATCGTTACGGTCTGCGGCCCGACCAGAAAGACCGCCTGCGTCGCCTGGTTCACCAATTGCGCCAGCACGTCGAGCCGGACCCGTGCAATCCCCAATACGTGTGTACGGTGCACGGCGTCGGCTACGTGTTGCACCTGGAGTAAGGCCGACCGTCCCATGAAACGTCGCCTCCTGCCGATCGGGTTTCATAAGCTGGCCATTCCTTTGATGCTTGCCTGGCTGTTAGCGACGTTGGGTTGGATGATATGGCGCAGCGCTGGGCTCGGCGGACGCCCGCTCGTCGTTATTTGGGCTGACGATCCAGGCGACTACGATCCGCACCGCACCTCTCATCCGGTTGCCCAGTCCATCTTCCGCCACGTCTGTGAGCCACTATTCTACGAGGATTTTGATGGTGTTGTACGCGGGCTCCTGGCGGAGGACGATTTTGAATACGCAGACGGTGGGCGTCGTGTGGCAGTTCGCCTGCGGCCAGAAGTCACCTTTCACGACGGGACCAGGCTGGACGCCCGGACGGTGCAGGCTAGCTTCGAGCGATTGCAGCGGCTGGGCGTCTCGCCGCTGCTCAACGACTTGCGCGACGTCGTGGTGACTGCACAACCCGATGGCCATCATGTCGTGTTCAATTTACCTGAGCCCGACTACGAGTTTGTCCGGCTGGTGTTGAGTAACCCCTACGCCGCGATTGTCTCTCCCCAATCGACCGATGCAGGCAAGCCTGGATTCGTTGCCTGCACCGGCGCATACCGCTTCGCGCCCGATCTATACCAGCCTGGCCAATCGTTAACGGTGGTGCGCTATCCGGAGTACCGCTGGCCACCTGCTTACTTTGACAACCGGGCCGCGGCGTACATCCCGCAGATTCGCTTCATCTTCGAGACAGAGCGCACTGCTCGCCTGGACCATTTGCTGAGCGGCGAGGGCTGTGTGCTCAGCCTCAGCCAAGAGCACCTCGCGGCGGTTGCGGCTCTTCCGCGTTTCCGGCTATACGACGCGACCGGTGGCGTAAGTTACCTGGGATTCAATTTCCAACGTTCGCGGTGGCAGGACATCCGAGTGCGCCAGGCGATAGCATTGGCATTGGACAAGACCGCCCTGGCTGAATCGAGGCCCTTCCTGGTTGCCGATACCCCTTTAGCGTCCAGCACGATTGGCTACGATCGGCGTGCGGCGGCTTTCAGCTACAGTTACGACCCCAGCCGCAGCCGGGCCCTGCTGACACAGGCCGATTTTGACATCGACTCCGAGGTGGTGCTGTTGATCCCTGAGAGCAATACGTATCAGGAACTGGCCGCCGTCGTCCAGCTACAGTTGGAGGCCATCGGATTGAGCCGGGTACGCATCCGCATAGCGCCCCGCACGGACATCCTGACCCAACGCCAGGACTTCGACCTGTTGCTGTTCGACTATGCCTGGGGTGATTACCGGGCACTGGGTATTTTTCTCGGCCCCGGGCCGCGCAACCTGCTCAATTACCCGGGCGGGGACGTCAGTGGGTTGGTAGCGCAGGCACGGGCCACGGCTGATCCTAGCCTACGCCAGCAATTCGTGCTGGAGGCCCAGCGCATCGTTCTGGAGCAAGCCCTATGGCAGCCGTTGCTCGTACGGCGCATTACCTTCGCGGTAGACGGAACGTGTGTCCAAGGCGAGCGCCAGGCGCCTGCGGGAGAGCTCCTCTTCCACGACGCCGATACGAACCTGTCACCCGGTTGACCTCTCTTTTTACTCCGTCACCCAGCCTCAACGGATCAGAAATCATCTTTCGTCATATCTCCTCACAAAAAATAATAAACCATCACAAAATCTGAGGGCTTTGTGTGGTATGCTAAGTGTGCTACCGGCGCAGGTTATGCTACACACAGCACCTGGATTAATCCATGAGCTTCACGGTCGTAGACAAAGGAGGCCAAATGGAAGCCTTGGAGTGGAAAGGAGGGTGGTGTTGGCCAGTCGTTAGATGGATCCCAAAAGCCAAAGAAGGAGAGGCTTGCCATTAGCCGATCGGCGAATGACTCGGCGCGGTGAAGTTGACATGAGTGAGATGGGGTTCAACATGGACTACTTAGCCAAGCGGTGCTGGTAACTCTCGCGAAATGGCACTAGAAGACCTGTCCCTCTTCAGGCAGTGGGGCAGGTCTTGCATGATTCAAGTCAGCCACTATCGATTAGCTCAATACTCAAAGACTGACAGTTCGCTAAGTGGTGCATCCGGCAAATCTTCCGGCAAATCTGATGTACAATTGGGGCATTCCAGCACAGATATGTCCCATGGCATTGTACATGCGAGAACTGACAGTCATAGAACAAGGCGATTAAGGTAGGAAGGTGTCAAGTAAGCTACGGCCAAACTCATAAGGGGTTCATTAGATGTTGATTCTCTATTTTCCGTTCTTCGCCCTTGTTTGTCTTACAGTCGTGCTGCTCCGGCACCGCACCGCTGCTGCCCGCCTTAGCTACGGCGTGGCGCTCGTCCTGGCCATATTGCCGTACCCACTTCATGTGTGGGACGCCTGGCAGTGGGTGACCAACTGGGGCGACCCTCACTCACGCATCGGTATCCACCCTGGTGTAGCCATGTTTACGATATCGGCACTAGTCTCCCTGGTGGGGCTGTTGGTTCTAGGTTTTGCGTTTCTGCGTTCTATCCCGTTCGTAACGGCCTTACTGCCTCGTGTCAAATCAAATGATAATGTTACCGAACGGAAATGGTTCACTCAAATGATAA
>JBBITV010000375.1:0-4328 GCA_037440585.1 Chloroflexota bacterium | reverse complement strand
CCAGGTGGAGATCCCGCACGCCCGCGTCGAGGCGCTGTCATAGCCAGTATTTGGAGGCCACTATTTTGTCACGGGCGCCACCGTCACTTTGGCATCAAGCGCCGGCATTGTTGGGGAGAGGAAACCAGATCGATTGATCTTTCCTCCTGTATTGAGACAGAGGACAAGTTGCCAACTTGTCCTTACATAGTCCAGAAGCCCAACTGTGTCTCGCCGCCATGCAGGGTATGGTTGCGGATACGTTGGCTCAACTCGTCCAGATCGGCCATCCACAAATCGAGGGGCTCGGCGCTCTCGGCCAGCAGGGTCTGCGTGCCGGGGCTGCCAGGCATGGCGAAGAGCAATCGACCCTGGCGCCGGGCTTTCGCGGCGGTATCCAGGCTGCCACTTTTCTCGCCCGCTTCGACCACAATCACGGCCCGGCTCAGACCACTGACGATGCGGTCGCGCGCCATCAAGTTGGGGCCACGCGCCGGGGTGTTGGGGTGGAGTTCGGAGAGCAGCGCACCCCGTTGGGCAATGGCCTCGGCCAGGGGGATGTTCTCGCGGGGGTGGATGGCACGCAGGCCGGAGCCCGGCACCGCCAGGGTGCGCCCATCATCTACCTGGAGCGCGCCGCGATGGGCAGCCGTATCAATGCCCAACGCCAGCCCGCTCACAATGGTCAGCCCGCGCTTCGCCAGCTCACGCGCCAGAGTCTCGGCCAGTTTCGCAGCTTGCGGTGTTGGCTGGCGGGAGCCGACAATGGCCACCGCCAGGGCGTCGTCAGAGTGCAGGTCGCCACGCACGAACAACACCGGAGGTGCGTCGGCAACGTCGCGCAGGTTGGATGGATAATCGTCGTCGTCCCAGGTCACGACCTGCAGGCCCTCCTCCGCCAGGCCTGCCAGTTCAGCCTCCAGTACCTCTAGCGGGACTGTTCGCAACCGGGCCACAATATCGGCCGTGATGCGGGGCACGCGCTGCAGTTCCTCAAGAGGCGCGTTCAAGACAGCTTCGGCGCTGCCAAAGCGTTCGACCAGCCGCCGGGCGGTGGCGCCGCCGATGCCAGGGATAGTGCTGAGAGCCAGCCAATGAAGTTTACTCATCTCTCCACCTATGCATCTGCATGAATCGTGCGCGTCAGGGTGAGGACGCACAGGCGCGCGGCGCCTGCCTGCCGTAAGACGCGGCTGACTTCTTCCAGCGTCGCGCCGGAGTCGTACAGGTCGTCCAGAATGAGCAAACGTTTGCCGCGCACATCGCCCTGAACGGCGAAGGCACCGGCCACGTTGGCCCGCTTCTGAGCCAGGGTGCGCATCTCTTTCTGAGGTGCGGTGCGGCGCGTCTTGACCAGAACGGGCCAAACCGGCCGCCCCAGTTTCTGGCCCAGCGCGTCAGTTAACGAGGCCACCGGGTCCATGGACCGTGGAGTTGAAGGTGGCACAGGCACGATGGCGTCCACCTCGGTCAATTCCGGATGTTCGGCACACAGGGCCAGGGTTTGCTCCACCAGGGGCGGCAGGGCCGAGCGGTCGCCCTGGTACTTCAGGCGATAGGTCTGTTCGCCGACTGGGCTGCGGCTCCAGTCGGCGCCGGCGAAGCGGCTGTGAAAGCCGAGCGCCCAGCCCACGTGCCAGGGGCCTGATAGTGGCCGTGGATGTGACCGCGCCAGGAAGGCGGCGATGCCATTTTCAATCGGCGACTGCGGCTGCGTCTCTGTTGAACCGCCAGCACCGCGCTGTTCTCGTTTCCACGCTTCCACCACACACCGAATCTGGCCGTAGGAGATGTCATCGGGCAGGCAGGCTTTGATCGGCGCGAGCGCGGATACGTCGCCAACCTGCGCAATTGCAGCGCCTACCTGGGCGGCGATCGCCTCCGGTACCACGGCTGGGAGCGACACTTTCCCGTCACCGATCAGCCGGGCCAGGTGATTGTAGATGGTGGCTTCGGTCAGCGCACGCTGAGTCGCAATCTGGGCCGGAGTCAGACCCTGGGCAAACATCTGGGCAGTCAGCTCGACCGTGCCCCCGGCTTCGCGCTCGGCCTGCTTGCGGGCGACAGCCTCTGGCTCCACGGTCCGTGGTAGATGAAGCGGAATAGATGCCCGCGACTTGATCGCGGCCTGGCCTTGAGGTGTCAGGCGCAACACCGGGCGGTCGCCGCCAACCACTTTGAGATATCCCGATGCAATCAACTGCCCGATGAGATCTTCGATCTCCTTGAGCGAGAAGATTGCCAACCGGCCATAGTAGGCGCTTTGGTCGTAGCCGAATTGCTGCATCTCTTTGGCACGTGAGCCCTTCAGCAACTGCGCCAGTTTCTCCCGACCCACCTCCCACTTCAGACGGCGCAAAGCGTCCAGGATGATCAGGGCGGTTCGTTCAGCCTGGGAGAGGCTGGAAACGTCGCTTGCCGGTGCGGGAGACGTGTCTGGCGGCTGGGCCAGGCAATTGTCGCAGCAGCGAGCGGCTTCGGCAGCACTTCTATCGCCGAAATGGCTCAGCAGGATGCGACGGCGGCAGGCATTGGATTCGGCATAAGCGACCATCTGGGCGAGTTGTGCTCTGCGGTGCTGGCGGCGCTGTTCCACATCGGCGGCAGTCGCCCGCACCGCAGCCCCATCCCATTTGCCGATGCGCAGCAACATTCGCGCTCCTGCATCGCCCAGGCGTTGAATGGCACCCGCACTCTCCAACTGCGCCAGGCCCACCTTTATCTTGACTTCCGGCAAACCGGTCGCCAGGGAGAGATCGTCCGTCGTCATCCATAATTCCGTCCGGCGCGAGCTGCGCAGGGCTTCATAAAGGCCTCGCGTCTCCTCAGGTGCAGGGGCATCATTTTCGATGAACCATTCCTGCAGCGCACGATCTTGCGGGGCATAGAGGAGCACCGCCTGGGCTGCCTGCCCATCGCGTCCGGCGCGCCCGGCTTCCTGGTAGTAGGCTTCCAGTGTACCGGGCAAGGCGTAGTGCGCCACCAGGCGCACATCGGGGCGGTCGATGCCCATTCCAAACGCATTCGTGGCGATAACCACTGGCAGGTCACCGATGAGGAAAGCATCCTGAATGCGCGACCGGGTGTCAGCCTCCAGGCCAGCGTGATAGTAGTGAGCCTCTATTCCACACACGGCGCGGACAAATTCGGCAACTTCCTCGGCATCGCGCCGCGTGCCGACGTAAACGATGGCTGCGCCCTCGTCGAGATCGGCGAGGAGGTTTTGCAGCGCCAGCAGTTTGGCTGGCAGATCGGTCGTGTAGCGCACCTCGAACGTCAGGTTGGGCCGATTGAAGCCGGTGATGATGCGCCGGGTCGAGGGGAGACCCAGCAGCCGGACAATATCGTCCTGCACCTGAGGCGTGGCGGTGGCCGTGAGGGCTACTGTGACCGGCTCGCCCATCTGGGTGCGGGCGGCCGCGATGTGCAGGTAATCGGGCCGAAAGTCATGGCCCCACTGGGAGATGCAGTGGGCTTCGTCCACCGCCAGCAGGCCGACGGTGACGCGGCTCAGGGCCTGCTGGAAGGGCACGCTGCGCAGACGTTCAGGGGCGACGTAGACCAGGCGGTAGGCGCCCTCAGCCAGACCCTGCAGGCGACGTACCTGTTCATCCGTGGGGAGCGCACTGTTGACGTAGGTGGCCGGGATGTTGCGACGCGCCAGGCTATCCACCTGATCTTTCATCAGGGCGATGAGGGGTGAGACGACCAGCGTCAGGCCGGGGCGGTGCATGGCAGCCAACTGATAGACGAGCGATTTCCCGGCCCCGGTGGGCATCACGACCAGCGTGTGCCGGCCGGACAGCAGGTGCTCGATGGCTTCGGCTTGGCCTGGACGGAAAGCCGTGAAGCCGAAATGGGTATGGAGGGTGGTCGTGAGATCGGGGACCGGGGCAGGCATAGCAGATCCTCCTTCCCCCTGTCGAAGGTGTGTTGAGTCGGATAGGCAGCCGTCAGTTTAGCACGAGAACGGCACGCTGTCAAAACCGGTTCGTCCACACGCAGCACGACACGGACTTGTCACGGATGACGCGGAGCGTATTGAGGCAACAACTTCGCCAACGCATCCACCAAGGCATCGACATCCGCCTGGCTATTGTAGGCCTGGTAGCACGCTCGGATCAAAGGCTGGTCATTCCAGCGGTAAAGCGGCACTTCGATGCGGAATTCGTCATACAACTGTTGCTTGAGGGTGTCGAGATCGACGTCCGGCAGACGCGCAGCGACCATCTGGGTAAACCATTCCGGCGAGTCCGGGCAGATGGGTTCGAGGCCCGTCAGCTCGCTTAATCGCTGGCGCGTTTCACCGGCCAACGCCCGGCACTGTTGGCGCCCCGCATCCCAATCGT
>JBBITV010000374.1:0-4329 GCA_037440585.1 Chloroflexota bacterium | reverse complement strand
CATTTAGGGGAACTATTGGAGAACCACCAAAGGTACGTATGCTTTGTGTAGGAGCAACCGGTTCCCTCGCGGCGGCAAAGGCTGGCCGTATTCTCTGACAAGCGTAACAGTTCCCTCAATCACCAAGAAATTAAAGTTTTTCCTGTCGCTTGTCGGTTGCCAAATTTTGCGTACAATCCGTGGCGATGGAGACTTTTACGATGTATTTGCCAGGCCTCGTTGTCCACGCTGATTGGGGCTCCAGCCCTCAGAAACGCTGGATGGCGCGCGCGACCCTGCAAGAGAGCAACCGCTACCTTGCTCACACACCCGCACCGGTGGGTGAGCCTTCGACCCTCCTGCACCGTCTGTATACAGATGCCGGACCTGGTGGAATTGTTCTACTCGGTTTTGATTTCCCCATCGGCCTGCCCGCGCGTTACGCAGATCTGGCTGGCATCAATGATTTCTTGGACCTGTTGCCCCTACTCGGCCAGGGGGATTGGGCGGATTTCTACACAGTCGCCGAGGAGCCTGTCCAAATTAGCCTGCACAGACCATTTTATCCGCACCGGTCGGGTCACGCCAGGCAGCGCCATCTCCTGGACGGCCTGGGCGTCGCAACAATGACCGACCTGCGGCGGCAGTGCGACCTGGCCCGCCCCGGCCGCAGACCCGCCTGTCCGCTTTTCTGGACTTTGGGTGGCCAACAGGTCGGCAAAGCGGCCATCGCAGGTTGGAAAGAGGTCTTGGGATCCGCTTTGCGCTCCGGGGAGCTCGACGTGGCGATCTGGCCTTTCGCCGGTCCACTCTGCGGCCTTTTCAAGCCCGGACGCATCATCGTCGCCGAGACGTATCCGGCGGAGGTCTACACCCACCTGGGAGTGACTTTCTCCAAGAACAAAGCCGGCCAGAAGTCGGGCAAGCGTGTGCAGCGCGACCGCGCGGCCAATGCGCCCAGGCTCCTGGCCTGGGCCGCGACCGCCCAGGTTGAACTGGACCCGGGTTTGCAGGTCATGCTTCAGGACGGATTTGGCGCCTCGGCGGACGGCGACGATCGTTTTGATGCAACGATCGGGCTTTTTGGGATGCTGAACGTCGTGTTGGGACGCCAGCCGCCGGGCGACCCGGAGGACGAACGGGTGCGCAAAATCGAGGGCTGGATTTTGGGGCAAGCCTATTCCGGACGTTGAAATTTGTACACTTCTATGGTATGATTCAGGTGAGATTGAAAATAATTCATCGTGGGAGACCCCGGATGGCTCTGCTTGATCATTTTCATCCACCCTTGAATATGCGACGCCACTGGCACGCCTTCCACAATGCCTGGGCGACATATCTGGCTTCCGATCTGAACCAGCGCTTGCCAGAAGGTTACTTCGCCGAGCCCAACGTACAGTGTTGACCTGGACACGACTTACGAACGTACTTGTCGCGAACAGCGGATCGCGACTACCGACTGAGCAGGAGGGCGGATGGCGCGCAGGAAAAGTGTGGACTACGAGCAGATGCTCCGCCACGGCGGGGACCTGATGCTACGCGAGGCGAGCGCTTACTTTGCCGGTGGCGGGCAATTACGAGGCGCACTGCGCCGCCTGACGCAACGCCTGGCTGCGGAGGGGATCTCGTACGCTTTGTTGGGAGGGCTTGCCCTGGCCGAACACGGGTATCCGCGGCTGACAGAAGATATTGACCTGCTGTTGACACCCACTGGGTTGGAGCAGTTTCGCCAGCGGCTCGTGGGCCTGGGATATCGGCCGGCCTTCAGCGAGGCCGGGAAGACGTTCCGGGACACGGGTTGCCCAAGCCGGTGGCTTTTCCAGATCCGGCGAGCCCAGGCGTGACAGAGGAGAGAGAAGGTATCCGCGTCGTGACGTTGGAAAAGTTGATCGAGCTCAAACTGGCATCAGGCATCAGTGCCCCGCACCGCCTGCGAGACCTGGCCGATGTGCAAGACCTGATCGTGCGCCTGGAGTTGCCGCTGGCGTTTTCAGACCGGCTGAACCCCTGGGTCCAAACCACGTATCGGGATTTGTGGGGAAAAGCGCAGGGAGGAAGGTAAGCTATGCAAACACCCTTTCCCGGCATGGATCCCTACCTGGAACACCCGGAGTTGTGGCACGATGTCCACCAGCGGCTCATCGTCGTGCTAGCTAACGAACTTGCACCGATCGTGCGACCGCGTTACCGCGTGGTCGTTGAAAAGCACACCTACATGCTCGAATCGACCGAGCTATTGGGTGTTCCAGATTTAGCCGCGCTCCGTGTCACCCGCGAAGCCGCCCTGGCCTATGAGGTTGGAATCCGACCTCGTGTGGTCCAGGTTCCCATGCCGGAGGAGATTTCTGAAGGCTTCCTTGAGGTGCGGGATGTCGTGAGTGGCGAAGTCATCACCGTCATCGAGATACTCTCCTCCATCAACAAACGTCCCGGAAGAGACCGCCGCCACTATGTACGCAAGCGCCTGGACATTCTTGGCTCCCTGACCAACTTTGTTGAAATCGATTTGCTACGCGCCTATAAGCCAATGCCTGTCCACGGCGACGGCCAGGACAGCCATTACCGCATTCTCGTTAGCCGCAGTGAGCGCCGCCCCCGCGCCGATCTCTATTGTTTCACCGTCCGTGACACCATCCCGACCTTCATGTTACCACTTCAGCATGATGACACGGAGCCAGCCGTCGATCTAAACCACCTACTGCATGACTTGTACGACCGCGCGGGATATGACTTGAGCATTGACTACTTCCGAGACCCTGTCCCGCCCTTTGAAGGCGGCGATGCGGCATGGGTTGCGGAGAGGCTGGCGCCATTGCGTGAGAGGTCAGGTTCGTAGTGCGCGCTTTAGCGCGTCGACGGTCACGAGTTATCACAAAACTGAGGCGCTAAAGCGCCCACTACAAACCCTTGGAGGGGAATCTATGAAACTCAATCGTGTTCATGATCTCACAGGCCGAGACGGCCACGCGATTCCAGCCTGGCTTATCGAGCCGGAGCAGCCGTCCGGCGGCCTGGTGTTGATCCACGGCTACACCGATGCCAAGGATGACATCTTGGGCTTCGCAGTCCACCTGGCTGAGGCAGGCGTCGCTGTTCTCGTCCCCGACCTGCCCGGCCATGGCGACAACATGGCTCCGATAGGCCGCGCCGTCCTCGACGACTTCGAGCAGGCCATCGCCTACATGCGGCGCTATGGCAAGGTCATTGCCGCCGGACACAGTATCGGCGGGCGTCTCTCCATGATGACCAGCGCCGATGCCATGCTGGCGCTTTCGCCCTCGGGCGTCGCGGAAATCTCGCCCATGGGCAAATTCATGTTCGAGCAATTACCCACGCCCAGCATCCGCGAACCATACTCCGGCTACGTGGCTGATTTGCTGAACGAGCTAGGCGATGTCCCAACCCACGACAAGCCATGCCTGCTTTTATACTCCGCCCGCGATATCCCGAATATTATCGCCGGCACCAAAGAACTGGCGGCGCGCCTGCCGCGTGCGCAATTGCACGAAATCACCCGCAACATCCGTCCGGACCTCGCGCCCGAACAGCCGCCTTTGGCACGTTTCCTGCCGCGCTGGTATAATCACCTCGAGCTCAAGACCAATGCCGAGGTCTTGGAAGTCGCCCCGGAGTGGGTGCGGTCGATCGTCAAGGAATTGTAACCAGCTGTAGGACAAGATGCCATCTTATCCCACGCCCAGGGCGTCGAGGATGACGGCGCATGAAAAGGAAAAGTGCGCCCGCACGATGCAGGCGCACTTTTCCTTCCCTTCAGCCCCTTCCTTACAACGTATAGAGGCAACTACCGCACTCACAAGCACTTACAAGACTTCCAAAGGCCCTCAAAGTTACTCGATTTCGGCAACGGCTACGTCAGCCTACCGGCGCCCGTGCCGCCTGGAGGCGTCAGAACGATGCCTGTCTCGCTTGTCTGCTTGTCACCGGCGTGAATCTTCCTTGCCCTTGTCCCCACCTTTTACGGAAGAATGATCTCTGTCGTCGTCCCTATCACCGTCGTCCCGATCACCGCTATCCCTGTCATTACCGCCATCATCATCGTCATCGTCATTGACATTATCGTCGTTGTCCTTGATCTCAACTTTTCGGGCCAGAATCGATCCATCGGCCTGCTGGACACCTTTCACCTCCGCCACCCGCGTGACCGCCGGAGTGCCTTCGATCCGTGTATTCGAATCGATCATCACGGTCTTTCCGCCGACCACCCATTGATTCCCATTCATCTGGGTGATCTCTCCCTTGAGCTCAACTGGCTCTCCTGCACCGCCCGCAGGCCGCTCCACCTCGATTTTCAGCGCCCGCAGCGTCCCCTCAGGACTGCGCACCGCTCGC